>JBDQIL010000332.1:0-5526 GCA_040264415.1 Myxococcota bacterium | reverse complement strand
GTCCGACCCCGCTCAGCGTAGCGGGTTCCGCCGGGCCGGCGTGTCATCGAGGCGAGCGGGCGATATCCGGCGCCCAGGAGGCCGAATGTCCACCCGTCGCCTGCGCGCGTGTCGCTGGGGTCTGCTCGTCGGGCTCACCGCCTGCGCCGATCCAGCGCCCGCCCGTCGGGTGGTGGTGCTGGGGATGGATGGCCTGGAGCGCTCCTACGTCGAGTCCGAGGTCGCCGCGGGCCGCCTGCCACGGTTTCGGCAGCTGCTGGACGAGGGGGCCGTCACCGACCTCTCCCCCACGCACCCCATGCTCTCCCCCATCCTCTGGACCACCATGGCCAGCGGATACCCGGGCGAGGTCCATGGCGTGGGCGGCTGGACCAGCGCGAAGGGGCGCCCCTTCACGGCCAACGACGTGCGCGCCCGCCGCCTCTGGGATGTCGCCAGCGCCCATGATCGGCCGGTGCTGGTGGCCGGCTGGCTCATGACCTGGCCCGCCAGCCCGGTGCAGGGCTCGCTCTACACCGACAAGCTGGTCTGGGCCCTGCCCATGACCAAAGATCCCGACGACGACTCCGTCGCCCTGTCTCGCGCGAGCCACGCGGCCGCCACCGGGCTCGCCTGGCCCCCCGCGGCGCAGGCGGCCGGTCTGGCCCGCGTGCCCGCCGTCTCCGAGCTGACGGGCCACCCGCTGCACGCCCAGGTGGCGGCCTATGGCGGACCCTTCCACCCCTGGACCCGCGACGAGACCCAGCTGCGGCACTTCGAGGCGGGCTGGGGCGACGGCGTCGCGCTGGGGCTGGTCTACCTTGTGGGCGCCGACCAGGTGAGCCACCTGTATTGGCCCTTCACCAGTGAGCGGGTGCACCGGCTGCTCAGACAGCAGCCCGACGCGCGCATGCGGGCCGCCGCCGCCGACCGCCGGCCGGGCTCGGGCCGCCGCGCGCACCCCCTCGCCGATCGTCCGATGACGCCGCAGATGTGGGACGAGGGCGCGGCCCAGGTGCCTCGGATCTACGGGTGGCTCGACGAGGCCCTGGGGCGGGTGATGGACCGGATCGACCCGGCCACCACGACGTTGCTGGTGGTCAGCGACCACGGCTTCCAAGAGGGTCGCCGGGACGCCGCCTTGGCGGGCGGGCACCGCGACCCGGCCGTGCTCCTGGCGTGGGGAGCCGGGGTGCGCCCGGGCGCGGACGCCGCCGAGCCGTCCGCCACGGTGCTCGACCTGGCCCCCACGGTCGCGGCCTTGCTCGGCCTCCCGGGCGCGCAGGACTGGACCGGTCGGGTGCTGCGTGACGTGGTCGAACCGCCCCCCGAACCGGTCGCTCCGATGGCCACCTGGCGGCTCGATCGGGCGGCGGTCGCTGACGACGGCCCCCTCGACCCCGCCGACCGCCAGCTGCTCGAGCAGCTCGAGGCGCTGGGCTACGTCGATGAGGGCGGGCGTCCCGTGCTGGGCGCCAGCCGAGAGCAGGGGGCCCCCAAGCGGCCCCCCAAGGCCCCTGGCGAGACCCCGTAGCGCTGGGGGGGTCGGTCCGGCGCGCGCGCTTGCGGGCGGCCGCGGCTCGTCGTGAGCGCGCAGCGCCCGGAGCGGTCAGGGGCCGGGCGGGTCCGCGATCTGAAGCGTGAGGGTCGCCGTGGTGCCCGCTCCGGGCGTCGAGCGCAGGGTGAGGGTGGCGCCCATGGACCGGGCGAAGGCGTGCGTGACGAAGAGCCCGAGGCCGGTAGCGCTGTCGGACTTTCGGGTGCTGTAGAAGGGCTCTTCGGCCCGGCGGCGGACCGCGTCCGACATGCCCTCTCCGGCGTCGCACACCTGCAACCGCAGGGTGTCCCCGTCTCGGGCGGCCCGGATGCAGATCGGTCCGTCTGCGGGGCGGGTGGCCTGCGCGGCGTTTCGAAGCAGGTGGCCGAGCGCCGCAGCCAGGCGTTCGGGGTGGGCCTCGACCGCCGGCAGCCCGTCGGGCAGCTCGACCCGCACGCGCGCCGGGTCTCGCCACGCTGGGTCGCCCTCGCGGATCGCGCGCGCGACCACGCCGTCGAGCTGCAGCGGCTGGGTGGCGAGCGCCCGCGCTGCGCGCGTGAAGGCCCCCATGCTGTCTACGATCGCGGCGATGCGCCGCACCCCCTGCTGGATGTCGTGGGCCATCTCCACCATCGGGTCGAGGCGGCTGCTCGGGATCTGGCCGTGGAGGCTCCGCAGCTCGTCGATCAGGCCCTCTGCGTTGAAGCCCACGTAGGTCAGCGGGTTGTTGACCTCGTGGGCCACGCCGCCGGCGAGCTCGCCGATGGCTGTCAGCCGCTGGTCGTGATCGAGCTGCCCCTGGAGCTTCGCCCGCTCGGTCACGTCTCGGACCACCCCGATCACCGCCCGGATGGCGCCCGACGGGCCGCGCTCGGTGCGCCCCTGCGACTCGACCGTGCGCGCGGCGCCGTCGGCCCGAATCAGGCGGAGGACGAGGGAGTGCGGCGCGCCCGTCTCGATCGTGTGGGCCAGCGCCGCCCGCAGCTCGGCCTGGTCGTCGGGGTGGGTGGCCGCGATGGCCTCCTCGACCGTTGGATCGCCGCGGGCCGGATCGCGCCCGTAGATCGCGAAGGCCCGGGGCGACCACGACACCCGCTGCCGCTCGAGGTCGACGCGCCACCGTCCCACTTGCGCGATCTCCTCGACCATCTCGAGCTGGTGCAGGCGGGTCTCCAGGGCCACCTCGCGGCGGGTCTGGGTGGTGACGTCGCGCGCGACGGCGAAGACGCTGCCGGCGGCGTCGCGACGGGCCGACCAGGCGAGCGTTCGCCAGTCTCCGGCCGCGGCCCGCCAGCGGTTGACGAACGCCACGGTCGAAGCGCCCTCCACCAGCCGCCGCAGGTGGTCGGTGGTGACGGCGTGGTCGTCGGGGTGGACGAGCTCGAGGGGGGGCATCGCCGTGAGCTCGACGGGCGACCAGCCGAGCTGGGCTCGCCACGACGGGTGCGCCCACCGCAGTCGCCCGTCGGAGAGGCAGACGCAGCTCAGCAGTGGGGTCGTCTCGAGGAGGGTCCGCGCTTCCTGGTCGGTCAGGGTCGACGGCTTCGGGGAGTCGGTCACGGCGGCGTGGGGACAAGGGAGCGGCGAGACCGGTGGTTGCGGAGAGAGGCCGGTCGAGCCACTGTTGGCTATCCCGCTCACCCCCCGAGCTCACATGCGACACCGATTCACGGCCCCCCGGGCTGACCGCCTGGACAAGCTCATCGCGGAGTGCACGCCGCTGTCGCGCAAGCGCGCGCGCACGCTCGTCTCTCGCGGGGGGGCGCGGGTCGACGGAGAGGCGGCCCGGCACCCCGCCATCGCGGTGTCTCCGGGCGCGGTGGTCGAGGTCCGCACCCGAACGCCGGCCGTCACCACGCCGGCCCTGGTGGAGCGCTACCGCGACGCGCAGCTGATCGTCATCGACAAGCCCTGCGGCCTGCCGTCGCAGGCCGGCCGGGGCGGCGGCGCCGACCACGTCTATGGCGTGCTGTCCCACCAGCATCGCTATGTCGGCCTGCACCACCGGCTCGACACCCCCGCCTCGGGGCTGATGCTGCTCACGCTCGATCGGGGCGCCAACGCCGCGGTGGCCGACGCCTTCCGCGACGGTACCATCGGCCGCCGCTACCTCGTGGTGGTGCTGGGCGATCCGGGCCCCGAGGGCCGGTGGGACGCCCCCATCGACGGGCAGACGGCGGGCACGCGCTTTCGCCGGCTGTCCGCGGCGGGCGGGATGGCGGCGCTCGAGGTGCGCCTCGAGACCGGGCGCACCCACCAGATCCGCCGGCACGCGGTCGATGCTGGGCATCCGGTGCTGGGAGACCGGCGGCATGGGGGCGCGGCCGGGCGGCTCTGGCCGCGCCTCGCGCTGCACGCTCGGGGGCTGCGCTTCCCCCACCCCCGCACCGGCGAGACGATCACCGTCGAGTCGCCCATCCCGGCCGATCTCGCCGAGCTGTTCGCGAAGGCGGGCTACTCGCCCGTGCAGCCCCGCCAGGCGCCGTCCTCGGTGGGCGACGGCGACGCCTCGGCGTCTACGTAGCCCAGGGCCGCCAGCTGATGGAAGGTCTCGGCGCTGGGCACCTTCGGCCCGGCCGCGGCCTCGATGGGCTTCAGGTCGCCCCGCCGGCGGTTCATCTCGTTGATGAGCCGCTTGCCGTGTTCGGTCTGGGCCTCGCCTTGCAGCCGCTCGCGCTCGAGGCCGGCGGCGTCGACCGTCCACACCTCTCCCGCGCCCTCGGTGGGCCGGAAGAGCAGGCGGTGGGTCTGATCGACCAGCGAGATGCAGGGGGGGCCGTACAGGCAGTTCTCCTGCAGCGACGCGCGCGAGCGCGTGGGCTGGGTGGCGAGGGCGAAGAGGTCGTCGCCCTGCACGCTGGGCGCGATCGGTGCCCCCGACCGGGTGAGCAGCCCGCGCACGAGATCGACGTGCTCGACGACGGTGTCGATGGTGGTCGGCGCGAGCCCCGGGCCGCGCACGACCAGCGGCACGCGCGTGAGCTCCGACCACAGGGCGTGGCCGTGTTCGAAGCCGCCGTGCTCCCAGAACTCCTCGCCGTGGTCTGCGGTGACCACGATCGTGGCCCGATCGAGGCGCCCCCGCGCCTCCAGACCCGCGACCAGCGCGCCGAGCGCTTGGTCGGCGGTGAGGATCTCCTCGTCGTAGAGGGCCTGGGCGTAGGCCTTCGAGGCGTCGTCGGGGGTGAGGCGGCCGGCCTGCATGAGGGCCCAGGGCGTGGGCCCGCCGGCCTCCTGGGTGAGCTGGGCTGGGCGCGCCGCCGGGTCGGCGAAGGTGCCGGCGATGCCGGCCGGTGGCGCGTAGTCGAGGTGGGGCTCCATGAAGTGCACCATCGAGAAGCTCGGCTGGTCGGCCCCGCCCGCGTCCACCCAGGCCAGCACCTGGTCGACGGTCTGCGCGGCCGTGCGGTGCTCGCTGTTCGTCGCCCCCTTGAAGTCGTAGCGGTCGAAGCCCTGCTGCAGGCCGAACTCGGGCGCGAGGAAGGTGTTGTTGACGAAGGCCGACGTGCGGTAGCCGGCGCGCTTCATGGCCTCGGCGACCGTGACGTGGTCGGGGGTGAGGCAGCCGAAGCGAGCGGGGTTGCGGCTGTCTCGCGCGACGCGGTGTTGGTGGGGGTACTGCCCGGTGAGCAGGCTCGAGAAGCTCGCCAGGGTCCAGCCGGACTGGCTGTAGGCGCGGGTGAAGCGCAGCCCCTCAGCGGCGAGGGCGTCGAGGTGGGGGGAGGTGGGGCGCGCCCCGCCGTAGGCGCCGATGTGGTCGGCGCGCAGGGTGTCGAAGACCACGAGGTAGACGTCGCCGCGCCCGCCCGCGGGGGCGTCTGGGACCGCGAGGTCGGAGGCGTCGCCGGGCGCGGCCACGGGTGGCGCCGGCGCAGGCTCGGGGGCGTCTGGGGGCGGCTCGCTGGCGCAGGCGGCGGCGAGCAGCAGGGCGGAGAGGGCGGGTCGCGTCATGACTGCAGCCTACGCCGTCGACGGCCGCGGCTCCACTGCAGGGTGGAGGTGGACCCGGC
>JBDQIL010000331.1:0-5548 GCA_040264415.1 Myxococcota bacterium | reverse complement strand
GCCCCGAGGTGGTGGAGGAGGTCGCGGCGGTCGGGCCCGCCGAGGCCGCGCCGCTCGCGCCCCTCGAGGTGCTCGACGCCGAGACCGGCTTGCCGGAGGAGGCCCCTTCGAAGGCGCCGCCGGCGATCGATCGCCGACCGCCCGGGCGGCCCATCGGCCTCGACGACCTGTTCGGTGGGATGCCGGAGGGGCGCGTTCGAATGCGCCGGCGCGCCCCACCGCCGCCCGCCGAGCCAGACGACACCTGAAAGCGTCGCTGTTCGCGCGGAACGATGGTACTATGGGGGCAGCCACCCTCGGAGGCCTCCATGCGCCTGTCGATCCTCGCCCTCCTCCCGCTCGCGGTCGCCTGCTCCGCCGCCCCTGTCGACGCCCCGTGGGGCGACCAGATGGACTCGGACGCCGACGGCCTGAACGACGCCGAAGAGATTGAGCTGGGCACCGATCCCGACTCCGCCGACAGCGACGGAGACGGCTTCGACGACGCCGACGAGATCCTGCAGGGCGCCGACCCCACCGACGGCACCGATCGCCCCTACCTGGGCGGGTGGGCGAAGGATCGCGAGTGCGCCGACTCGCTGTCGCCCTCGGGCAACAGCGTGGGCGCGGTCACCGACGACTTCGAGCTCACCGACCAGTACGGCGACACCGTCCGCTTGTACGACTTCTGCGGGCGGGCCGTGATGCTCGTGGGCTCCGCCGAGTGGTGTGGCGCTTGCCGGGGCGAGGCCCCGCACCTCACCGAGCTCTACCAGAGCTACCGCGAGCAGGGCCTGATGGTCATCACCCTGCTCGGCGAGACCGACTCGGGCGCCGCGCCTGGCGTCGAGCACCTCGAGGCCTGGTCCGACCAGTACGGCCAAGACTTCCCCGTGGTGGCCGACCCCGGCTACTCCGTCGCGTCGCGCTTCGTCACCGGCGGCAGCATCGGGCTGCCCACCATCACGCTGCTCGGCCCCGGCGCTGAAGTGCTGATCGCCGACGGCTACCCGCAGACCGCCGATATCGAAGACGCGCTGCCCTAGGCCGCGTCGCCTGCGATCCGCCCCGATCCGACCGAGAGCGCGCAGGTCTCCCTGCGCGCTTCGTCGTGGACCGGGGGCGGCCCGTCCCGGGCGCGCTTGACGTGCCCGTCCGGCCGATCGACCATGCCCCGCCCCTCGTTGGAGTCGCCCGTGCATCGCGCCCTCAGCCTCGTCATCGGCGCAGCCGCCTTCGCGATCTCCACGCCCGCCGCGGCCGACGACTCGGCCGCTCCGCTGGTCACGGGGCCGCCGGTGGTCTCCGACGGTCAGCCTCACGCCGTGGTGCTGACCAGCCCAGCCTTCCAGCCCGACGCCCGGGTCAAGCTGACGGTCGGTGGAGAGAAGCGGGAGGACTTCGACCTCAGTCAGCCCGGCCTGCTGCGCTTCGAGGTGGCCGCCCCCGCGGGCGCCACGGGTCCCCTCGCCGTGGTGGTGAAGGGCCGCAGCGCGGCCGGCAAGGTCGACGCGGAGGTCTCTGTGCCGCTGGTCGCCGTGTCGGCGCGCCCGGTCGGCATCACCTTCGAGCCCGCCCTGTTCCGGGTGGGCACCGACGAGGCCGTGCAGGTGCAGATCGATCCGCCCGCGGGGCTGCAGGCCCTCGACCGGCGGGCGTTCTCGGTGCACTCGTCCGCTGGCGTCATCGACACCCTCACCCCCCTGGGGGACGGCCGCTACGCAGCCCGATGGACCCCGCCGAAGTCCTTCGACGGCTCTCAGGTGGTGCTGTTCATGGTGAGCGAAGACAACCGGCCCGGCCAGGTCTACGGGGCCGGCGCGCTGCCGGTGATGGTGGCCGCCCCGGTCACCCTCGACGCGCCCGCCGGGTCGACCAACCTCCTCGAGACCGCAGGCCGCACCTACGGCCCCTTCAAGGCGGGACCGAAAGGGAAGGTGCGCTTCGAGGCCGAGATCGACCCGCGCAACCCGGCGGGCACGCTCACCACGGCGACCGACGGCGGCAAAGACGTCCGCGACGTGGAGCTGCTGGTGGCGGCCGGCCCGCGGCTCACCTTCCTGCCGCCCCCCGAGGGCCTGCCCGCCGACCCCGATCTCCGCTTCGATGTCGTGCTCTACGGGCTCACCGCTGGCGGGCGCGAGCTCGACCCCGGCCCCGTGGTCACGGCAGACCGGGGCACCATCACCGGTGTGAAGAAGGGCCGCATCCGCGGCACCTGGGTGGCGAGCTACCAGCCGCCCCCCAACCCCGGCGCCGTGGTCCTGACCGCCACCGCCGGTGACCTCGAGGTGAAGCGCACCACCCGAGTGGTGGCCGCGCCGCCGCCGCCGCGGGCAGCCCTGGTCGCCGACCCCGACCGCGTCGGTCCGGCGGTGACGGAGCTCCAGGTCCGCGCCACGCTCAAGACCGAGGGCGGACAGGCCGTGGTGGGCGCGGCCCCGCGGCTTCAGTTCGCGGGTGGGGGCCTCCAGGGGGCCCTCTCCGACGGCGGAGATGGCACCTACCAGGGCACGGTCGAGGTGACCTTCGCGCCGGTGCTGGTCGCGGTGGCCCCGCCGCTGTCGCCCACCGGCCTGCCCGCTGCGCATCTCGTGGCCTGGGTCGAGCCCGCCGCGACGGCCGGCGACGCCCCCGCTGCGCTCATGGTCGGAGTCACCGATCTCTTCGGGCACGGCGTCGCCGGGGTGCCCGTTCAGCTGGTCGGCCAAGGGGCGCAGGTCGCCCCGTCCGGCACGCCCGGCGAGACGGGCCTGCTGGCGCTGCCCATTCAGCGGACCGGCGATGGCGCGGGCGCCGTGCAGGTGACGGCGGCGGGCCTCACCCGGGGCGTGGCGCTGCTGGCGGACGGCTCCGGCGACGGATCCCCGCTCGTCGTGGGGCCGGCCGCCGATCAGGCCCGGGTCGCTGCGTGGCGCGACCGCACGGCAGCGGTGGTGGTGCCGCGCCTGCGCGCGCCGGTCGCCGCGGCCGCCCCGCTCCCGGCTCCAGGCGCTCCGCTGCCTGCTCCAGGGGTCCCGACCGCTGCCCCTGGCACACCAGCCGCGCCCGGCGCCCCCGCAGCGGCCTCCGCGCCTGCTGCAGCCCCGAAGGCGTCCCGCGGGGGCGGCGGCATCTCGGCGCGGGTCTCCGGCGCCCTGTCGCTCGGCAGCCACCAGTACGCCGCGGCGGCCGAGGCGTCGCCCAGCGTGCCCAACTCGACCAGCTTCGACACGGGCGGCCTGGGCTCGGTCCCGGGCCTGCACGCGCGCGCGGTCGTGCGCTTCAACCCCAACTGGGCCGCCGACGTCCGGGCCCGCGCCTGGACCGAGCGGGTCGATCTGCGCAGCGAAGAGACCAGCAGCGGGTCCATCGACTTCCACGCGGGCGCCCGGTACATCTACCCGGTGTTCGACTGGCTCGAGCCCTATGGGGTGGCCGGCGTCGACTCAGTGACGGCGCCGGTGTTCTCCTACGGCAACCTCACCCGAACCGCCCTCGCCCTGGACCGCCAGCGGGCGCTGGGGCTCCGCCTGGGCGTGGGCGCGGTGGTCGCGGTGGGGCCGGTCCATGGCCGGGTCGAGTTCGGCGAGACCTTCGCCGCGGCGCCCTCGGTCCATCAGCTCGACACCGAGCTCGCTGTCAAGGTCATCGACCCCCTCGCGGTGCGGGTGGGCTTTCAGGTCGAGGGGTGGTCGCTGCGCGGCCTCGAGGTCGCCGACACCGAAGCCGACGTCACCGGAACCCTGACCCAGGCCACCGTGGGTGTGACCTGGCTGGTGCCGTGAGCTGCCGGGACCTCCCCAGGTGGGAGGTCGGTCACTCGGGCGATAGGTGCTCCGTCTCCCCCACTGGGTCATGACCCCCGTGCCAGACGCCCCCGCCGACTCGTTCCCCATCTCCCGCTACCACCTCCAAGAGGTGTTGGGGGAGGGCACCACGTCGACCGTCTACCGGGCATGGGACGACCACGACGAGACCGACCGCGCGATCAAGCTGCTCTCTCCCGCGATGGCGGCCCACGCCAGCATGCGGGAGCGCTTCTTGCGCGAGGCCTCGGTCACGGCGCGCCTGCGTCACACCAACATGGTGCAGGTGCACGACGCCGGCGACGCCGACGGGCAGCTCTACATCGTCATGGACCTGGTGCCCGGCGGCACCCTCGAGCAGGTCATCGATCTCTCTGGGCCGATCCCCGCCCGAAAGGCCACCTCGCTGCTTCAGCAGGTGCTCCACGCGCTGCACTACGCGCACGCCCAGGGCGTCGTTCATCGCGACGTGAACCCTGGCAACATCATGCTGACGATGGACGGCACGCCGAAGGTGGTCGACTTTGGCATCGGCCGGACCTTCGAGCGCGACCCGCGGCTGACCACCGACCCGGGCAGCGTGCTCGGCACCTGGGGCTACATGGCGCCCGAGCAGGGCATCGACTCGGTGCACGTAGACAACCGCACCGACGTCTACGCCGCGGGCGCCACCCTGTACGCGGTGCTCACCGGTCAGCGGCCCGATCGCCTCTTTCGCAGCGACATCGACCCGACTGCCTGGGACGAGGTGCCCGCGCCGCTGGTGCCGGTCATCCAGCGGGCGACGCGCTACCAGCCCGACGAGCGCTACCAGACCGCAGCCGAGATGGCCGCGGCGCTCGCTGAAGCGCACGACCTGCTGCCCGCGCTCACCCCAGAGGAGGAGGCCACCATCGTGGTGCGGCCGTCGGCGCCCCACGACACCGTGGTGCGCAAGCAGCTCAACCTGTCGAACATCGTGCCCCCCGACCAGGCCAAGGCCGAGCGCCAGCGCCGCCGCAAAGAGGGGCGCGCCCAGCGACAGAGAGAAGAGGCCCCCACCGCGCAGCACCCGGTCATCCGCGTCAAGCGGGGGCGAAAGCCGGGCCTGCGAGACGCCTCGCCGGCGCAGCTGCTGGCCATCGGCGCGTCGGTCGTGCTGGCGCTCGCCATGATCTGGATCGCCCTCTCGTGAGGGCGCGGTGGGCGCTGCTCAGCGCGGCCTGCGGCGCAGGCTCCGGCGCGCCTGGGGGCTCGATGGTGGCCGACGCGCAGCGCTACGCCGCCCTGGTGGCCCAGCCCGACCCCGATCCGGCCCAGGCCCTCGCGGACTGCGGCACGCTGCGCGATCCCGACCTCGCCGGTGACTGTGGCCTGGCGGTGGCGCTGCAGGCCCGCGGCCGCGGGGCCGCGGCGCTCGACACCCTCTGCCCGCAGGTCCGGCCGGGGGCCTGGCAGGACGAGTGCTACTTCATGCTCGCCGAGGACGCTCTCCGGGCCAAAGACCCCAGCGCCGCCGCCGCCGCGTGCATGCAGTCGGGCGCCTTCAAGCACGACTGCGGTCAGCACCTCTGGCAGGGCGACCTCCGCAAGCTGGTGCGCGGCACCCGCAGCCAGGCGCTCCCGGTCCGGGTCGAGCGGGCGCAGGCCCTCTACGATCGATGGCAGCCGCGCCTGCCCGAGACCGACATCGCCTGGCGCTTCTGGCAGCGCTTCTTCGAGCGCGTCACGGAGCACCAGCCTGGGGTGAAGCTGTCGCGCTGCGACGGGCTGCCCTCTGCCGAGCTTCAGGTGCGCTGCCG
>JBDQIL010000330.1:0-5563 GCA_040264415.1 Myxococcota bacterium | reverse complement strand
GCCTTCCCGCTCGACGAGCTCGAGCGCCGGGGCCAGCGGGCCCGGCGCGAAACGGCGCCCGCCATGCGCCGCCTCTTCGGCGCCCTCGAGCGCCTCTACATCCGAAAGCCGCGCCGCGGCCCGGGAGCCTCATGAGCCACCCCTCCGCCCCCACCGACCCCGAGCGCGCGGCCCAAGTCGCCCGCTTCGGCGAAGAGTTCGCCGACGTGCTCGCGAACGTGGGGCAGGTCATCAAGGGCAAGCAGGACGTCGTGCGGAAGGTGCTGCTCTGCATGACCGCCCGCGGTCACGTGCTGCTCAAAGACGTCCCGGGGACCGGAAAGACCATGCTCGCGCGCTCGATCGCGGCCAGCGTGCACCTGGGCTTCAGCCGCATCCAGTTCACCCCCGACCTGCTGCCGATGGACGTCACGGGCACCAAGGTGTTCAACCTGCGGAGCAAGTCCTTCGAGTTCCAGGCCGGGCCGATCTTCACCAACATCCTGCTGGCCGACGAGATCAACCGCGCGACGCCCAAGACCCAGTCGGCGCTGCTCGAGGTCATGGCCGAGGGCCAGGTGACCATCGAGGGCGAGACCCACACGCTGCCGCCGCCCTTCCTGGTCCTCGCGACCATGAACCCCCTCGACCACCAGGGCACCTACGCCCTGCCGGCCGCGCAGATGGACCGATTCGCCATGCAGCTCACCATGGGCTTCCCTCCGCCCGAGGCCGAGATGGAGATGCTCGACGTGCACCTCTCGGATCGGCCGCCGGTCGATTCGCTCTCGGCCGTGCTCACCCGCGAGCGCTTCCTCGAGTGGCAGAAGATGGTGCCCCGCATCTTCATCGGCGAGCAGGTGAAGGCCTACCTGGTGACCCTGGCCAACGCGATCCGCTCCGACGCCCGCTGCCTCGCCCCGCCGTCGCCTCGGTCGGTGCTCATGCTGGCGCGGGTGTCGCAGGCCGAGGCCCTGGCGGCCGGCCGCGACTTCGTCTCGCCCGTCGATGTGCAGGCGGTGGCGCCCGACGTCTTCGCCCACCGCCTGGTCATCTCGGGTGACGAGACCGGTCACGCCTATGTCGCCGAGAAGCTCACCGAGGTGGACGTCCCCGGCTGATCTCCGGCCGCTCGTGGTCTCCGCTTCGCTCCCCCGGTCTCCCGCTTGAAGACGCCCCACCCCCTCCTGTCCTGCGGCGGCATCGCGCTGAACGGCTGCGGCCTGTTCGTGCTGCCCTTCGTGGTGGGCGGCGCGGCCAGCCTCTTCCTCGAGACCAGCGAAGTGGCCGAGACCGGCGGCATGATGGCCACCCTCGCGCTGGTCTTCATCGCGCCGCCCCTGGCCCTGCAGGCCATCGGGGTGATGGTGAAGGTCGCGCGGGAGCGGCGGTACCTGCGCGAGGCCAATCAGCTCGGCCCCGGCCAGACCCTCGCCAGCGTCCACCGACACCTGCGGGTCGTCACGCCTCGGGGGTGGGCCGCGCTCATCACGGGTCTGAGCTTCGTGGTGCTCAGCCTGGGCGCCAAGTGGGCCAGCCTGGGCATGCTCGCTGTGCTGAGCCTCTTCCTCTTCTACGGGGTGTTGGGCGCGAGCAGCTTCCTCTCAACCTTCCAGGTGCGCACCTTCGAGCGCGGGCTGGGGCGCGGACGGGCCGGCATCCGCCGCGAGATGAGCCCGGCGGTGGTGCTCTCCGGCGAGACCGCCGAAGAGCGTCTGCAGCTGCGCAACGTGCCGGTGCCCGCGGGCTTCACGCTGCTCATCGAAGACCCCAACCCGCCCGAGCTCGAGTGTGAGAGCCGCTACGCGGTGGGCGCCGGCGCGCGCAAGCGCGAGCTGACGCTGAGCGGCCGGCTGCGGCGCACCCCCCGGGGCCTGCACACGCTCGGGCCGGCGCGGATCTGGTTTCAAGACGCGCTTGGGTTCACCCGGGTGAGCGTGGCGTCGCTGGCGACCGCCCAGCTCAAGGTGTTGCCGCGCTTTCGGCCCCTCGAGATCGTCGAGCCCCCTCGCAGCCGGCTGCAAGCGCCCGACGTGCTCACCCGCCCGCACCGCTTCGCGACCGAAGACCACTTCCGCTTCAAGGAGTACACCGCGGGCGACGACACCCGTCGCATCCACTGGCGGCTGAGCATCCGGACCGGCCGCCTTCAGGTGCGGCAGCCCGAGACCCGCGAGAGCTCCACCCGACAGGTCGTGCTGCTGCTCGACACCTACCTGCCCAAGGGTCGGATGCTCGACGACGCGGTGGGAATGGGGCGCATCCTCGACAGCCTGGTCGAGTCGTGGATCTCGCTGGCCTCGGAGCTGGAGGAGCGCGGCGACCGCGTCAGCGTGGTGGCTGCGGTCGACGACGGCGCCGGCAACATCCGGGTCGAGCGACGAGACAGCTCGGGGTCGGAGCACCGCCGCTGGCAAGACATGGGCGCTCGGGCCCGCTGGCAAGGGCACCTCGATCTGCCGGCCGTCGTCGGCCGGCTGGGTCGCGACGTGCACGCGGTGGCGGTCACCGCCCGCTTCTTCCCCCCGCCGCCCGACGCGCTGCAGGGGGGCGCCGACTTCACGTGGGTGCACCTCCCGCCCAAGTCGGCCCTGGGCCCCCCCGACCCACCCTTCTGGACGGTCGCGGTGGGGGGCCCCGGGCCAGACCTCTGGCTGCGGCTGGTCCTCGCGGTCTTCCGCCTGCCCGGACCGGTCGGGAGCGACGACAACGGGCTCGGCCGCCAGCTCCGGGTGCTGTGGCGGGCGCGCCGGCGGTGGCAGGCGCGCCGGCGACTGCGGTGGGTGGCTGCGCGCGAGGGGGCCAAGACTCGGACGGCGCTCGAAGCCCGCGGCGAAGTGCTCTACGCGCTCGAGCCGGGCGACCACGGCCACACGCTCCGGGGCGTCTCGGACGGCCGTGGCGCCAAGGGGGCTCCATGAGCCCGAAGCTCGCGACACTCTGGGCCGACGTGCGGGCGCTTCTGGCTCCGCTCGCGATCTACTGGCTGCTGCTGGGCGGCACCTTCGGCGCGTTCGCGATCGCGGTGACCATCGACAGCCCCGATCCCGAAGGGATGATGTTCTTGGGCTTCTTCGGGCTCGTCACCTTCGGCGGCGTGGGTCTCGGACAGCTTCTGGCCGTGCTGCGGGTGCGGGACTGGGTGCTGTTCGTCGCCTGGGCGCTCATCTGGGGGGTCGGCTCGGCCTTCGGGATGGTCGGCCTGGCGGCGCTGGGCGCGGCCGCGGCGCCGCTCATGGTGTTGCTGGTGGTCGCGGTGTTCTTGGGCCCCATCTTCATGATGGCCGGCGCCTGGAGCCTGCGCACCGGCCGCGACCTCTTCGGCACCTGGGTGCCGCTGATGTACGCCACGGGCACGACCATTGTGCTGGCCGAGTCGTCGGGGCGGGTGAGCGAGTGGCACCAGGGCAGCAAGTGGGCCGTCTGGGACATGGTCAGCCTGAGCGTGCTCGCGGCCACCGTCACCCTCTTGGTCGCTTTCCTCATCCTGCGTGAGCGCAGGCGCCTGCACCTGTGGCGGGGCGCGCCAGGCGGCCTGCTCGCCGGATCGGTCCAGGAGACGCGGCAGGGCAGGCCGGGCCTGGGCGCGCTGGGGTGGGCGATGGTCGGCATGCTCGCCATCGGGTTGACGGCGGGCAGCGCCATCGTGGGGCCCTACCTCTGGCGCACGGGGCGCCCCGGCGACCACGACGGCGGCGGGGGCGGCACCGGGGGCACCGAGCAGGTCGAGCGGCAGCCCCAAGACGGCCAGGGGAGGGGCGAGGGCAGCGCCGCCGAACAGGTTCAGCGAGAGGTGGAGAAGAACCTCAAGCCCCTCAACTCGCGCGACCTCCAGCACTCCGAGCAGGGTCAGGGCCAAGGCGGGCAGCAGGGGGTCGACCTGTGGAGCACGCTGGTCATCCTCCTCATCCTCATGGCGCTGGCCGCAGTCGTGTTTGGCCGGCCCATCCAGAGGCTCCTGCTGGTCCGTCATCTGCGCCGGCCGCTCTGGCAGGTCGCGCCCACGGCTCAGGTCGAGCACCTGTGGCGGCTCATCGAGGTCGCGCTGGGCGACGCGGGTGCGGCGCCGCGGCCGGGCGAGGCCGCGGTGAGTCTGGTGGAGCGGGCCCGCCCCCACCTCGAGAAGCTGCCCAACGGACACCTGAGCATCCCGGGCCTCGAAGAGGCGGCCCTGGTGCGGGATCGGGTGGCCTTCGGGCTGGGCGTGGCCGCAACCGACCCCGCCCGAATGGCCGAGGTCGCTGACGACGCCTACGAGACGGTCTGGAACCGCCTCTCCGATCGCGCCCAGCTGCGCGCGATGTACCGAACCCTTCGCTAGGGTTCGAGCACCTCGCGCGCGACCCGCCTCAGAGTCCGACGCCCAGGAACAGGTAGACCGCGCCCGCCTGGTTGCCCACGGCGCTGTTGTTCTGCGACGCGATGAAGAGGTCGGTGCGACCGTCTCCGTCTACGTCGCCTGCGCTCTGCACCCGCACGCGGTCGTTGTCGGCCTCGGCGGTGTAGCGCGCTGTGGAGTCGAGGAGCGAGCGGTTGCCGCTCTCGAGCGGTCCGAGCACGAGGTAGGCCGCGCCGCCGTTGGCGGTGCCGGCGTTGGCGAAGCCAGACCCGATGACCAGGTCACCGAAGCCGTCACCGTCGAAGTCGCCCAAGCCGTCGACGCTGTCACCGGTCTTGTCGCTGTTCTGCTCGCCGGTGAAGATCACGTCGGCTTCGCTCACCGATTGCCCGATGGTGTGCGTGGGCCCGAAGTGCACGTAGACCGAGCCCCGCTTGAAGCCGTCGCCGGCGCTCTCGCTCGCGCCCAACACGATGTCGTGGCTGCCGTCGCCGTCGAGGTCACCCCCGTCGGCGATGCTGGCGAAGTTGCCCAGCTGGTCGCCGGCGGCGGCGCCCAGGAAGGAGGCGTCGGCGTCGCTGTTCGACAGGTCGCTGTCGAGGGGGCCCTCGAAGAGGTAGACCGCGCCGGCGTCGGCGAAGGCGGTGTCGGCGAAGCGGGCGCCCACCAGCACGTCGGCCAGGCCGTCGCCGTTGAAGTCACCGCTGCCCAGGGCCGAGCCAAACTCTTCGCTGAGGTCGGCGCCGTCGATGCGGAAGGCGCCGTCGGCCAAGTCGACCTCGCCAGTCGCCGGCGAGAGCACGATGTAGGCCGCGCCAGCGTTCACGCCGGCGCCGTCGTTGAACTGGGCCGCGACCAGCAGGTCGGCCGTGCCGTCGCCGTTGGTGTCGCCGAGGTGCTCGGCGTCGGCCAGCTGGTCGCCCGCGCCCTCGGCCAAGAGCGTCAGGTCGGCGGTGGAGGCCGACACACTGCCGCTGAGCGGCCCGTGGAAGACGTAGGCGGCTCCGCCGTCCGTCGCGCCTCGATCGCTCAGGAAGGCCGTCGCGATGACGTCGTCGAATCCGTCGCCGTTCACATCCCCGACGCCGTTTACACCGCGTCCGAGGTAGTCGTCCACCGACTCGCCGATGATCTTCGCGTCGGCGTTGACGAGGTTGTCTTCGCCCCCGACCGGCCCGTAGACGACGTAGGCCGCGCCGGCGTTGGAGGCCCCGGCGTCGTTGCGGATCGCGCCCACGATGAGGT
>JBDQIL010000329.1:0-5575 GCA_040264415.1 Myxococcota bacterium | reverse complement strand
GGGCGCAGGCGATCGCTTCCACATGGTCGCTGGCTGGGGCCCCACGCGGGTGACGGTGGACGCCGCCGGGCTGCTCGACGTCGACATGCGCCTGCTGGTCGCCCGCCTCCAGCGCGACGCCGTCGCGGCGGGTGCCACCCTGCGCGGCGGCTGCGCGGTCACCGGCTTCCTGCCGCTCCACCCGGGCGCGCGCGTGCACACGTCCGACGGCGACGTGCGCGCGCGCGTGGTCATCGACGCGACCGGGCTCGCCGGAGCCAACCTCGCGGGCGCCCCCCGCCCGCCCCGCGCCGAGCTGTGCGCGGCGGCCCAAGAGGTGCGGGGCGTCTCCGACCCGAAGGCCGCCCGCGACTGGTGCCGGGCGCAAGACGTCGCCCCGGGCGAGACCCTCTGCTTCACCGGGATCGCGGGCGGATACAGCATCGTGAACGTTCGGGTGGAGGTCGACGGGGTCGATCCCCACGTGAGCATCCTCACGGGGTCCATCCCAGCCGACGGCCAGCCTGGCGGCCAGGCCCTGCTCGATCGCTTCGCCGCCGAGCACGCCTGGGTGGGGCCCACCACCTTCGGCGGCAGCCGCGCCATCCCGCTCACGCCGCCGGCCGCGTCGCTCGCCGATGGCCCGCTGATCACCTTGGGGGACGCCAGCAGCCAGGTCTTCGCGGCCCACGGCTCGGGCATCGCCGCGGGCATGATCGCGGCCAGTCAGCTCGCCGAGCTGCTCGAGCAGGGGGCCACGCCCTGGGACTGGAACGTCCGCTGGCAGCGCACCTGGGGCGCGCTCGTGGCCCCCGCCAACCACTTCGCCCGCTTCAGCCGGTCGCTCGACGCCGATGAGCTGCGCGCGGTGATGGCCAGCGGGTTGATGCCGCCCGGCCTCGCCCGGCAGACCTTGTTGCAGCATCCTGCGCGCCCGCGCCCGGCCGATCTGGCGAGGCTGCTGCGCGGCGCGAGCCGCGAGCGGGCGATCGCGCGGAGATTTCTGCCGGTGGTCACGGCGATGCTCCGGCTCGAGCGGATGTACCGTCGCTACCCGCGGCGGGCCGGCGCGGTGGCCGCGTGGGCCGCTCGCCGAGATCGGCTGCTCGGCGGGATCCCAGGGTAGATCATCCTTCTGGATCAGGCTCCAGATCGAATGAACCGTTGGCTTGACTCGTCAAGTCTCTACGGAGAGGTCAAGCCCATGCCGGACGATTTCTGGCCTGGTGATCACCTTGCATGCTGGTCACCCGTACAGGTATGGATCTGAACAGCCGTACAGAGAAGGTCTGTTCAGGCCCGTCGCACCCGGTCCCCACGGAGGAACCATGCTTGAGCTGCTCACCACCGCCCTCGCCCTCGACCCCATCACCGTCGATCTCATCTGGACGGTCGCGATGTCGGCCCTGCTGCTCTTGGGGGGCGCGCTGTCGCTCGCCATGCTCCCCTGGACCGACCGCGAGATCGAAGACGTAGACCGCGCCTTCTACACCTTCTGGGCCCCCGTCGGGCGCCGCGTGCCGGCCTCCCGCGTCTGAGCCCCGGCTGGCGGTCGTCCGCAGACGGCCGCCAGACCACCGGTTAGGTCTCGGCGCCCCGGAGAGCCCCCATGACCCGCTACGACCCCGCCGCCATCGAGCCCGTGTGGCAGCAGCGCTGGGCCGACGACGCCACCTTCCGCGCCGTCGAAGACCCCGACAAGCCCAAGTTCTACTCGCTGTGCATGTTCCCGTACCCGTCGGGTTCAGGGCTGCACGTCGGTCATCCGCTCTCCTACACCGCCGTCGACATCGTCGCGCGGGCCAAGCGAATGCAGGGCTTCTCGGTGCTCAACCCCATCGGCTTCGACAGCTTCGGCCTTCCGGCCGAGCGCGGCGCGATGCGGTCGGGGCGGCACCCGGCCGACATCACCCGCGAGAACATCGCGAACTTCAAGGTGCAGCTGACGCGCCTGGGCTTCAGCTTCGACTGGTCGCGGCAGGTCTCCACCTGCGAGGTCGACACCTACCGCTGGACCCAGTGGATCTTCCTGAAGCTGCACGAGCAGGGCCTCGCCTACCTCGAAGAGGTGCCGGTCAACTGGTGCCCCGCGCAGGGCACGGTGCTGGCCAACGAAGAGGTGGTCGACGGCCGCTACGTCGAGACCGGCGACCCGGTCGAGCGGCGCAACATGAAGCAGTGGATGCTGAAGATCACGGCCTACGCCCAGCGCCTGCTCGACGACCTCGACGGGCTCGACTGGCCCGAGGGCGTGCTCGAGATGCAGCGCCAGTGGATCGGCCGGTCCGAGGGCGCCGAGGTCGACTTCCCCATCGCCGATCACGATGGCCACTTCACCGTCTACACCACGCGCCCCGACACGCTGTTCGGCGCCACCTACTGCGTGCTCGCCCCCGAGCACCCGCTGGTCGACGCCATCACGTCCGACGACCAGCGGGCCGCGGTCACGGCCTACGTCGACGCGGCCAAGAACCGCTCCGACCTCGACCGCCAAGTGGCCGCCGACAAGGAGAAGACGGGGGTCTTCACCGGGGCCTACGCGGTCAACCCGGTCAACGGGGCCCGCGTGCCGGTGTGGGTCGCCGACTACGTGCTGATGTCGTACGGCACCGGCGCCATCATGGCGGTGCCGGCCCACGACGAGCGTGACCACGCCTTCGCTCAGGCCTTCGCCCTCGACATCGTGCCCGTCATTCAGCCGCCTGAAGACCACGACGTGCAGGAGGCCGCCTGGACCGGTGATGGCGCGGCCATCAACTCGGGCACCTACGACGGCCTCGACGTGGCCGCCTTCAAGTCGGCCATCATCGACTGGCTCGAACAGCAGGGCAAGGGTCGCCGCAAGGTGAACTTCAAGCTGCGTGACTGGCTGTTCAGCCGTCAGCGCTACTGGGGTGAGCCCTTCCCCATCGTCCACCTCGAAGACGGGACCGTGCAGCCGCTGAAGCCCGAAGACCTGCCGGTGGCGCTGCCTCACGTCGATGCCTACAAGCCCACCGCCGACGGGCGCCCCCCGCTGGCCCGCGCCGACGACTGGCTGCACCTCGAGTACGCAGGCCAGCCGGCCACCCGCGAGACCAACACGATGCCCCAGTGGGCCGGGTCGTGCTGGTACTACCTGCGGTACATGGATCCCCACAACACCGAGCTGCCCTTCTCTCAAGAGGCCGAGCGGTATTGGGGTCCGGTCGACCTCTACATCGGCGGGGTCGAGCACGCGGTGCTGCACCTGCTCTACGCTCGGTTCTGGCACAAGGTGCTCTACGACTGCGGGCTGGTCTCCACCACCGAGCCCTTCAAGAAGCTGTTCAACCAGGGCATGATCCTGGCCTACGCGTACCGCGACGAGGCTGGCAAGTACCACCACCCCGAGTCGGTCACCCGCAAGAAGGGGCAGACCACCGCGATCCGGTCGGCCTGGCCCCCCAACGACACGGTCGAGACCGACTGGTACGCGGCCGATGGCACCGCGGTCGAGCAGAAGCTCGGCAAGATGGGCAAGTCGCTCAACAACTCGGTCGATCCGCTCGACGTCATCGCCCAGTACGGCGCCGACACGCTGCGCATGTACGAGATGTTCATGGGCCCGCTCGAGCAGGTCAAGCCGTGGCAGACCTCGGGCTGCGACGGCATCTACCGGTTCTTGTCCAAGGTGTGGCGCCTGTTCGTGGACGAGCACACGGGCGAGACGCGCCCGCTGCCGGCCGAGACCTCCCGTGAGGTGCGCCGAGCGCTGCACGTGGCCATCCAAGAGACCTCCGAGGGCATCGAGGCGCTCAAGTTCAACACGCCCATCTCGAAGATGATGGAGATGGTCAACGCCGCCAAGGGCACGCCCCTGGCGCGCGCCGACGCCGAGGCCTTCGTCCAGATCCTCAGCCCCTACGCCCCGCACCTGGGCGAAGAGCTGTGGCGTCGCCTCGGCCACACCGACTCGATCGCCTTCGCGGCTTGGCCTGAGGTCGATCCGAGCGCCTTGAAGGAGGACTCGGTCACCTACGCGGTGCAGGTCATGGGCAAGCTCCGCGGCACCATCGAGGTGCCGGCGGGCGCAGGCAAAGACACCGTGCTCGCCGCCGCCAAGGCCGACCCCAAGGTCGCGCGGTACCTCGAGGGCAAGACCATGCGCAAAGAGGTCTTCGTGCCCGGTCGGCTGGTCAACTTCGTCGCGACCTGAACCGCCAGACGGCGGGGTTCAGTGGGTCGCCGAGACGAGCAACTCGACGAAGCCCGCGACCACCTCTCCCACCAGCCAGCGGTCGTGCAGCCGGTCGCCGGCGCCCTCGAGGTGCCGGCGCTCGCCATCCAGGCGCAGCTGCTCTTCGGCCAGCAGCCGCCGGGCGTCAAGGGACAGCGCGTCGCCTCGGGCGACGGGGGGCCGCGGCTGGTCAGCGGCCGGGGCGCCGCCGGCCACCGCGTCTCGCTCCCCCAGATCGAACCAGAAGAGCTGACACGGGCGGCAGAGGTCCACTCGAACGGCGCGGGAGCTGGCCTGCGGCGCCTCGATGTCGAGCATGGCCCCGCGGCACGACGGGCAGGGGGTGCGGCCTGGCTGGGCCCGCGTGAGCGTCGCCCGCCACAGCGCCGCGAAGCGGTCGGTGGTCAGCGCCTGTCGCAGGGCGGTCACGGTGAGCGCGTGGCCGCCGCACGAGGCGCAGGTCCACGCCCGGCTGTCGCCGTCGAGAGCTGGATCGAGCCGGCCGGGGGCGCAGCGGGGGCAGGTCAGCGTGGGCATCAGGTAGACCTATCCGCCCGCCCGCGGCGCAGGCGGATCGCGATTCGATCACCAGGCGTTTCGCGTGAAACAGGCGAGATGCCGAACGGTTAGGGCGCAGGGTTGAAGCTGGTAGACCAAGCCTTTCCTTGCCATGTCAAGAGTGATACCGTGGTCGAGACCCGCCCCTGGTGCTGCCATGCCTGCGCTCGACCCCTTCCACCCGCTGCTTCGTGTCGTCGATCGCTACCGGCGCGACGTCCATCAGCTCCACCCGGCCGCCGCGCCGGCGGCCCTCGCCGCCGCCACCGAGGGCCTGTCGGTGGAGGTGCCCGCGTCGCTGCAGACCTTCCTCGCGCGGTGGGATGGCGCCACCCTGTTTCGGGGCGCCCTCTCGGTTCGGGCCAGCGCCCACCTCGCCCCTGCGAGCGCCGACGCGCCGCAGGTGATCATCTTCGCCGACGGGCCGCGCGCCCGCTGGGCCTACACCCAAGACGAGCGGGGCGGTGCGCTCTTCGGCCGCTGGCGCGACGACGCCGACGGCGGGCACTTCGAGCCGCTCCACGAGCGCTTCGAGCGGTGGCTGCACGCCACCGTGCGAATCCTCGACGAGGACATCCGCGACCCCGACGAGCGCCTCTCGGCTCGGCAGGACGCCGACCCCGACAGCGCCTGGTTGCTGCTGGCGCAGGCCCGCCGTCGCATGGCGCAGGGCGACCCCGAGGGGGCGTCCGAGTTGCTGCATCGGGCCACCACCACCGACCCCAACCTCTTCGCCGCTTGGTCGCTGCTCGGCGAGGCCCAGCTCACCCTCGATCCAAGCGCCGCCCGCTTCGCGTTGCTCAAGGCGGTGCGGGGCCTCGCCCTGCCGGCCCCCTGGCC
>JBDQIL010000328.1:0-5576 GCA_040264415.1 Myxococcota bacterium | reverse complement strand
GTTCTCGACGATGATCGGCGCGTTGACGGCCAGCACGCAGCCAGCGCGGCCACGGTTGCGGGCGATCCAGGACAAGATGTCTTCGTGGGCGCGGAGCGAGCTCGTGCTGACGAGGCGCACGCCGCCGTCTTCGGTGGGCTCCATGACGGCGCCGCCCGACGAGTTGCGGGGGGCCCAGGCCAAGTCGAGGCCGAGGTAGCGGGGGACGCGGGGCTTGCGGGTACGGGTCACGTTGGGGCCTTCCAGCGATGGAGCAGTCCTGATAGCGCGGTGCGAATCCCCTGCAACCTGCGACCGCCTGGGCGGGAGAACTCCACCAGGCCGCTCGCGGCTTGCACGAGCGCGTCGTTGTAGGGAAACCACCAGAGCTCGCGGTCACCGGACTGCGTGTCGGTGACGACGGTGCGAGGGCGCACCATCTCGTAGAGGGAGTGGCGGGAGTTGGTCACGCCGCCGCCCGAGTCTCCCACACCGGTCCAGGCGGCGCCGGGGAGCGCGCCGGTGAAGGCGTGGTTGTTCAGGGTGACGACGCCGCAGGAGAGGCGCCGGGCCAGCCGCTCGCCGCGGACGATGTCGCGGGTCCACAGCGAGGTCGTGAGGCCGAAGGGCGTCCCGTTGACGCGGTCGATGACGCGGTCGAGATCGGAGAAGCGCGCGATGGGCAGCAGCGGCCCGAAGGTCTCGTGCTGCATGAGGTCCATGTCGTCGCGGACGTCGGTGAGGACCGTGGGCGGGTGAAACCAGCCGGGCCCTGGCTCCCCGCCGCCGGCCGCCACGGTGGCGCCGCCGGCGACGGCCGCGGCGAGGTGCGCGGTGACGGTCTCGAGCTGCGTCGGGGTGACGAGGGGCCCGACATCGACCAGGGGGCGGAGCGCGCGCGTACGGGCCACCACCCGCTCGACGAAGGCATCGTGGACGCTCTCGTGGACGTAGCAGCGCTCCACCGAGGCGCAGTTCTGGCCGGCGAAGGCGAAGGCCGCCCAGACCACGCCGGCGGCGGCGCGGTCGAGGTCGGCGTCGGCGAGCACGACCGCGGCGTCTTTACCGCCCAGCTCGAGGGAGACGCGGACGCCACGGGGCTCGGCCAGGCGGGCCACAGCGCGCCCCGTCGCCACGCTGCCGGTGAAGCGCAGGGCGTCGAGGTCGCTGGTGGCCAGCGCCTGTCCTTGCGCCGCGCCCCCCTGCACCACCTGGACCAGCCCGCTCGGGAGCACCTCGGCGCACCGGGCGCCCAACCACTCGCCCAGGCGCGCGGTGTGTTCGGACGGCTTCATCACGACGCCGTTGCCCGCCAGGAGCGCGGGCACCAGCGAACGGAGGGCGAGCGCGAGGGGGAAATTCCAGGGCAGGATCAGGCCGATCACGCCGACCGGCTCGAGGTGGAGCACCGCGCGCTTGCCCGGGTACTCGATCGGGCTGAGCGCGAGCCGTTCGGGCGCCATCAGGTCGTCGATGTGGTCGAGCCACCACCGAAAGAGTCCGTCGTTCGCGGTGATCTCGGCGGTCCATGCCTCGGCCGCGGGCCGCCCACACTCCGCGGCGAGCAAGGCCACGGCCTCGTCGGCGCCCGCGAGGAAGGTCGCGCGCAAGGCGGCGATGGCGTCGCGGCGGTCGCGCAGCGGGCGGGCACGCCAGGCATGGGCGGCGACCCGGCAGGCAGCGACGGCCGGGCCGACCGCGTCTGGGGGCGTCACCCGGACCACGCCGGTGGACGCGCCCGAGCGGGGGTCGAGGCACTCGATGACCTCGCCGTCGGGTCGGCCGGCGATGTGGCCGCTCATGCGGGACTCCAGGGTGGCGGCCGGTTCCATAGCGTTCGGCCGCGGGCCGGTCGAGTGAGGCGGCGCCTCAGCGACGCGGGGGGCCGGGCGGCGCGCGGTGGCGGACTCGGGCAGCCGCGGCGGTCCATCGCACCACGGGCGCGGCGAGGAAGGCACCTTGGAGCTCGGAGGGCGTGTGGGCCAACAAGGCCTCGACCAGGTCGATGGCCTCGGCGAGGGCCCGCGCGCTGCCCGTGGTGTGAAGCACCTCGAGGAGCAGGTAGCGATCCCCGCTCTCTCGGGCCTCTGCCTCGGCCGACGCCAGCACCTCGGCGTCTCCGCCAGCCAGCGCACCCTGGAGCAGCAGGCGCGCCGCCATGCGTCGCTCACCAGCGACCGCGAGGATCGCCATGGCGTCGTTCAGCGCGGCGGCGTCTGCGGTCAACACGCCGCTCATCCCCAAGAACCAGGCGCGGGTGGTGTGGTGGCCGGCGGCGCGGGCTTCGGCTTCGCCCGACTGGAAGGCCGAGAGCGCGGCCTGGCGGTCTCCGCGAGCGAGCCGGAGCTGGCCCTGCACCTCGCGGTAGGCGTGTCGCACCATGGCGGGCGCGTCGGGGTCGAGGGCGTCGCGGGCTTGGGCCAACCGTCGAGACGCTTCGCCCAGGTCCCACAGCGCGAGGTGCAGGGCCGCCTGACCCACCCGAACCAGCGCCCGCTCGTATGGGCCGTTGGCGAACCGGGTGGCGTCGTCGGCTTCGAGCAGCGCGTCCACGGCGCGGTCGGGTCGTCCGGCGCAGCGCCAGGCGTTCGCGATGCGAACCAGGGTGGGGATGAGGTGGGGCCGGGGCCCGCGACGTCGCAGCCAGCTCGCTGCCCGCTCGAGCTCTCCCAGGGCGCGCTCCGGATTGCCGTCCTCGAAGATGAGGACGCCGATCCCTGCGTGGGCGAGGGCGACGCTGCGGCGGTCGCCGATTCGGAGGGCGGCGTCGATGCACTGCTGGTAGAGCGCGCGCGCCGCCGTCGGATCGGCGCTCAGGCGCTCTCCGGCGGCTGCGAGCAGCAGCGCTCGCGGCAGGGCGGGGTCGTCGGGGCGCCCCTGCAGGCGCTCCAGCGCCTGCTTCGCGAGCTCGGCCGCGCGGGGTTCGTCGCCCTTCGCGCGAGAGGCCGAGGCCGATCCCACGAGGGCCCGGGTGGCCAACCCCGCGTCGTCCAGAGAGCGCGCGAGCTGGAGCCCTGCGCTCAGCGCGGTCAATGCCTCGTCCCAGCGGCCCGCCCCGACCAGCGCCTCGCCGCGGGCCACCGCCAGCGCGGCGGACAAGGCGGGGTCGGGGCCGACGGTCGCGGTGGCTTGGTCGAGCACCTCGATGGCCTCGAGATCCCGACCCCGGCGATGCATGTCCTCGCCCAGGGCGAGCAGGGCCCGGGCGGACTCGTGGGGCGGTGCGCCGTGGGCCTCGTGCCAGGCCTGCCGGGCGTCGCGTCGCGCGCCGGGCGGCGCCGCGGCGAGCAGCGCGGCGAGCCGCCGGTGGGTGTCGGTGCGGTCGGCCGCCTCCATCCCGCGCAGCACCAGCGTCGCCACGGGGGCGCGGAGGATCTCGATGGTGTCCCGGTCCCGCTCCTCGCGCAGCGCGACCAGCCCCGACCGGCGGAGCTCGAGCGCCGCGTCGCCGTCGGGGTGGACCTCGGCGAGCGCCAGCGCGACCTCGAGCGACAGGGGTTCGCCGGCCACCGCGAGACACTGCAGCAGCTGGAGCGCGTCCGGCCGGAGCGAGCGGAGCAGCTCTCCGAAGAGGGCGTCGATGCCCGCTGCTGGCAGCAGGGCCGCCTTGCGATCGATCCGCCAGAGGGGGTGTCCGTCGTGGCCGACCCCCTCGCTCCACAAGCTCCCGAGCTCGACCATCTCCCGGACCGCCAGGACCAACACCGCGGGCAGTCCGCCTGAGATGGCCAGCAGGCGATCGGCGAGGCCCGCGGGTGGGGTGCGGGCGCCCAACATGCCGATCAGCAGCCGCCGCGTCTCGCTGAGATCGAGGGGCCGCAGGTCGACCCGGTGCCCGGGGGCGTCGACGTCGCGCCCGGTCGTCACCACGGGGAGGTCGGGCACCTGCCCGAGGAGGTGGTGCAGGGCCCACCGCGCGTCGGGGCTGGCTTGGTCGATGTCTTCGAGCACGACGAGCACACCGGACTCGCCGTGGAGCGCTTCGAGCGAGCGCGCGAGCGCCGCCGGCGCGGCCTCGACGGGGCCCGAGACGGCGCTCAGGTCGCGGGAGAGCTGATCGAGGGGGTCGAGGGCGGGGGTGCGCGTGCGGCAGCGGACCGTGACCACCTCCATGTGTCGCTCGCGGGCCATCTTGATGGCCTCCCGCGCCATCCGCGCGCCGCCGGCGCCCACCTCTCCCACGAGAAAGACCTGGCCGCCGCCGTCGATCACGCCCTCGATGGCGCCCAGGGCGCCGGCCCGGCCCACGAGCGGCGCCGGACGAAGCTGCCCGACGGCGCCGGTCGTGCCCGTCAGGAGCGCCCGGGCAACCGGCGCAGACGGCGGGCGCGCCAAGGGATCGCGGGCCATGAGCCGCGCGATGAGATCGAGCAGTCGCTCGGGGGCGTCGGGCCGGAGCTGCCGGATGGGCGCGCAGGCCGCGACCCGGTGGGCCTCGAGGTAGCCGGCGATGCCCTTCGCGTAGTACGGACGATCGCCCGCCAGGGCCTCGTAGAGCGTGATCCCGAGGCTGTAGAGGTCGGCCCGCGCGTCGAGCTCGCCCCCTGAGATCTGCTCGGGCGCCATGTACGCATAGGTGCCCATCACGTCGCCGAGGGTGGTGGTCAGCGGGTCGGCCGGATCGCTGGCCAGCCCCAGGTCGAGGAGCAGAACCCGCCGGTTCTCCCCCAACCAGATGTTGGCGGGCTTGATGTCGCGGTGGACGATGCCGCGGTGGTGAAGGTGATCGAGCACCTGCAGGAGCGCCGCGGCCACCGCCTCGACGCGCTCGGCTGGCAGCGGCCCGTGCTCTTCGAGGTGGGCGGAGAGGCTGCTGCCCTCGAGCAGCTCGAGGACCAGCACCTGCGGGTCCTGGTCGAGCACGTCGAGGCAGCGGGGCAGGCCCCCGTGTGGATGTCGCTGAAGCAGCCGGCCCTCGCGCAGGAAGCGGGCGCGGTGCAGGTCGGAGCCGCTCGGATCGATCAGGATCTTCAGCGCCGCGGCGCGCCCCTCGCCGTCGGGGCTGGCCGCCCAGACTTCGGACAGGGCGCCCACGCCGACCCGGTGCTCGAGGGTCCACTGCCCCAACCGGGTGCCGGCCTTCAGCTCACCCATTCACGCTCCACCTCGCGAGTCTACCGCGCCGGCGTCGCTGCGGACGGCGGCGAGCCGGCCAGGAGTCGCTCGAGCTCAGCGATCCGCGCCTGAAGATCGGCGACCTCGGCGTCAGGCGCTTCGGTGGGCGGGGGCGCAGCCGCGACGCTGTCGCGGCGCCGCTGTCGCTCCGGGATCTCGATGGGGTACGACGCCTGAACGCCGGCTCGCGAGACCACCAGCGACAGGGTCTCGCCGCGGGAGGCGGCCATGTGCCACGACACCTGGGCCGGCGCCCACGCCCGCGCGTCCCCCATCTGGACGATCACGTCTCCCCGCTCGAAGCCGGCGAGATCGGCCGGGCTTCCGGGGACCACCGACCAGACCACCACGCCGTTCGGCGCTTCGAGGTAGCGGCGCAGGCTGGGGGTGAGGCGGGCGACCTCCACCCCGAAGTCACGGTTGGCGGGCAGCGCGGGGGCGGCCACGGCCGTCTGGGAGGCGAGGAGGAGGGCGGCGAACAT
>JBDQIL010000327.1:0-5581 GCA_040264415.1 Myxococcota bacterium | reverse complement strand
GTCTCCCTCGTCTCCCTCGTCTCCCTCGTCTCCCTCGTCTCCCTCGTCTCCCTCGTCTCCCTCGTCTCCCTCGTCTCCCTCGTCGCCGTCACCTTCGTCTCCCTCGTCGCCCTCGTCGCCCTCGTCGCCGTCACCCTCGTCGCCCTCGTCGCCCTCGTCGCCCTCGTCGCCCTCGTCGCCGTCGTCGTCACCCTCGTCGCCCTGCATCAGCCGGCCGAAGGCCTCGTCGAGGCGGTCGAGGCACTCAATGACCACCTCGGGCTCGTCGCTGACGTCGTCGATCTGCTCCACCGGCGCCCGCGAGCTGGGCGTCGAGCTGGGACGCCGCTTGTGCTTGAGCGGCACCTTGAGGAGACCGACGAGGCCTTCCAGCCAGGTCAAGGAGGAGTTCATGTCGTGCCCGGGGAGTTCAAGGTGCGAGCGCTGCGTCGCCGCCGGCCTTGTCGATCAGGGCGAGGCGGGTGGCTGCGTGGAAGGCATCCGTCGCGCCCTTGGACATGGCGTCGGTGGCCCATGGGCAGCTGGGGCTGGGGCGCACCTTCAGCGCGACCTCGCCGGTGGCCACATCGACCAGATCGGGGAGCAGCGGCTCGCCATTCTGGGCGGCGGGCGCCACCCCGGCGTACTCGGTGAGCACCTGGGTCACGCAGAACGCGGCGGGCTCGTTGAGCACGCCGTCGGCCTTGGACGGGAGGCGGTTGACGGCCGAGAGCAGCGCGAGGCTCCAGGCTTGGCTCTGGCTGGGAAGCACCGACGGCCGCCCTTCGATCTGAAACTCGAGCAGGGTCTCTTGCACGGTGCGCAGCCCCTCGGCCAGCGTGTCGGCCGACCAGCGGTCGTTCATGCGGGGGTCGCTCATGAGCTCGGCCAGGGCGCCGTCGGCCGCTGCGCCGGCGAGCGCCGGCTCTGGCTGACCGAATTCGCCGGCCACCCGGGGCGACAAGCCCCACCGCCCCGCCAGGGTCAGACCGTCCACCAGGCCGACGTACGACAGCGGGCAGACCAGCTCGGGGTCGGGGTGCCAGAGCAGGGCGTAGCGGGGGAGGTCTTCCCCCATGACGGGGTCTTGATCGAGGCAGGGCACCGTGTCGGAGGGGTCGGGGGCCGGCAGCACACCCATGAGGCTGACCACGTAGGTCTTCATGTGGTCGGCGGCGGCCATGTCGAGTGCCATCAGGTCGTCGCCGGACATGCGACCGCCCGCGACATCGACGGCGGCGCTGCGTGCGTCGGTCACATCGAGCACGTTCTCGGCCAGCAGCATGCGCTGCTCGTCGATCGTGCCGAGCTTCTCGACCAGCTTCTGGCGCTCGACCAGGCAGGTCATCTCGCCCAGCAGCGACGCCTCGCGCGCCGCGTCGGCCCGCGCCATGGCCTCTTCGGCCTCTTCGGCGCGGGACTCGGCCTCGGCCTTGGCCTTGTACTGCGTGTAGAAGGCGATGCCGGCTGCGGCGAGGAAGGCCACCATCACGAAGAGATAGCGGGTGGCCTGCGGGCCCAGCCCCAGGCGGTGCAGGACCGCCCGGATGTTGTTCATGATGAACTGCTGCTGGTCCATCAAGACGGTCCAGACCGTCGGAACCAGCCACAGCGCCCCGCGCTCGGCCACCTTGCCCTTGGCGGTGGACGTGCCGCTGCCGGCGACCGCCGAGGCCATCGTGCCCGCGCCCAGGTTGGAGCGCCGCAGGCTGAAGCGGAACCGCCGCTGGGTGGGGAGCTGCACCTCGTAGTCGGCGTCGGGGGGCAGGGCGGTGCCCGGCGCCAGCTCGCGCCAGGTGTCGGTGTCGCGGAGGTGGACCTTGACCTCGGAGCCCACGCGGCGCACCCGCGTCGAGATCCGCTTCGACCCCAACACCTGCACATCGACCCAGAGCACCAGCAGGCTGCCGGCGGGCGGGTCTTCGCCCTGACGCCGCAGGATGGTGTTGCGGAGCGGCCCGCTCCCCTCGAGGGCGTCGGGCAGCAGCCAGACCAGGAAGTCCTTGCCTTCGAGCGGCAGGCTCACCCGGGGCGGGCGGCCGTCAGCTTCGATGCAGGTGATCGTCTCGGACATGGAAACCAGACTCCGCCATGCCCAGTGTACCACACCGGGCTGGGGGTGGACTAGGGGGCTGCGGGGAGGGTCGGTCCCTGGGCCTTGATGCGCAGGTTGACTCGGGCGCCGATGATGACGGTCCAGGCTTCGTCGAGCACCTGGAGACCGGGGGTCGGCTCAGTGAAGGGCATCGGGATCGTGTAGTGCGCGCGGACGAAGGGTCCGACCAGGAAGGCCGGGTGGTAGGGCGTAAAGCTCTGGTGGACCGACCGGATCCGGCGCACTGAGCGGCCGTACCAGGCTTCCATCGCGAAGGTGCTCTCGACCCCCGAGAAGCCGGAGCCGAACAGCACGCCGCCGCGCAGTCCCCACTGGGTGCGCCCGACCCGGTTGCCACCCTCGGGGCGCTGGGGCCCCCAGGTGTTGCCCTGCTTGCCGCGCATCCACAGGCTCGACGGCTTGGGCGCGAAGCGCACCCCGAGGATCGGGCCGCCCGCCCAGTTGAAGGCCCACGCGTAGTCGGGCTGCCCCTGGTAGAAGAGGGCGGGGCCACGGGGGACCACGTCGAGGCGCCCCTCGAGGCCGCTCTCGAAGGCGATGCGGGGCCGGTGCATGAGCCACCAGGTGAACAGGCCGCCCATGTCGATGCTGAAGCCCTCCGAGAGGTAGCTCGGGCGGCCCTGGGGGTCGTTGGGGTCGGCCTGCACGGCGCACGGTGCGATGGTGTCGAAGAACTGGGGGTCGTCGACACAGGTGGTCCAGACCTGGCGGTAGGGGAACTCACCCAGCGCCGCGAACAGGGTGAAGTCACCGGGGCGACGCGGCCGCCACCGGGGCACGGGCTGCTCGGGGTTGTTCACCAGGTCGGTCTCTCGCCAGGCGGGCCCGACCATCGCGATGGGGGCGTCGGCGCTCGGCGGCACCCAGATGGTCCAGGCCGCTGAGCGGACCTCTTTGACCTCGCCGGGCACGCCGCGGTGCACCCGCCGGTAGGGGGTGCGCGGGCGGATGGCGTCGCCGGTCTTGCGACGGTCGTCGGTGACCTGGTGGTCGAAGACCATGAGCAGCAGGCCGCCGAGCTTCTTGGACAGGCGACGCAGGTGCGGGTGGACCAGGCTGCGCAGGTAGGTCGCGGTCTGACCGGGCGTGAGCTCTTGCAGGCGGCGCGCCTCGAGGGACGACGGGCTGTAGCGCCGGTTGATGTCCTGGGCCTTCTGCTGGAGGTTGGAGTCTTTCACCGCTCCGACGCCCTCGGTCTTCACCGAGCCCACTGTGGCGGCGGTGTCGGCCCCCGAGGCCAAGGTCTGGCCCAGGTTGAGCGACCTCTTGGTGGCGACGTCGGTGGTGCCGTCTACGGTCCCGTCGAGGCGCAGGTTGCGCTTGGCGGTGCGGCGCTCCTTGCGCTCCATGTCGCTCCACCGGAACGGCTCGGTGGGGAACAGCTCGCCGCTCAACAGGCCGCCCCGCACCACGGTCGGGACCAGATCGCGCGGGGTGAGCGACATGTCTTCACAGACCGCCGCCGTGCGAACCGCCAGCCGGACGCTTCCGTCGGGCAAGGTCTGGGGCGACCACAGCAGGTGCCAGCCGCTCCAGAGCCGCCAGCGAATGCGGTACAGCGAGTCGGGGCCCGGCAGATCGCTCAGGCGGGCCACGGTGGGCACCGCGGCCTCCGGGTCGTCGACCGCGACGAACGGCACCTGGTCTCGGACCGCCCACACGACCGTCGCGGGGTTGACCTCACCGTCGGGGTCGGGCCCTTGAACCACGAGGTCGAGCAGCACCGGCTTGAAGGTGGGCTCACCGAGGGCCGCGCGGCCGGGCTCGCGGGTGCAGATGGCCAGCGGATCGACCGCCTGCAGGCCCTGCGGGACCATCGATGAGGTGCGCCCATGGGACTCGAGCACCTTGACGAATTGCCCTTGGCCCGTCGAGGCCACCGCCGCGGGCGGCTGCGGTGCGCCCCCTTGGGCCCGCAGCTGCTCGGCGATGGAGTGGTCGAGGTGATCGAGCAGGATCCAGGTCTCGTAGGTGTCGCGGTCTTCGATGTCGAGGCTGTTGAGCACGGCGCCGAGCACGATGGCGTTGGCGTCTTCGAAGACGAAGGGCCGCAGGCGGCTCCTCTGCTCCACCGACGCGTCGAGGAAGCTCCGGATGTCGGTGGTGGTGAGGCCCTTCAGCCGGGTGTTGGGCAGCAGACCCAGCGGCGCGATGACGTCGTCGTTGCGCAGGCGAGCCTCGGCCTCGCGCAGCACCTCGGCGGGGGCCATCCGCAGGCGGGGGCGGCTGGGCTCCTCGGACAGGATGACCTCGGTCACCATGCGGTTGAGCCAGGCGTCGCGCACCGGGTTGGGCAGGGTTCGCAGCCGCAGCTCGATGCCGCCGGAGACCCCGCCGAGCTGGCGCTGGAAGTCGAAGCCGAGCTGGGAGTCGGAGTCGGTCTCTCCTCGGGCGGCGGCGACCAGGCCGCGGTAGCGCCCCTTGGTCAGCACGTCGGCGTCAGGGGGGCTGCGCATGGCGGTGAGCGCCGTCAGGATGCGCATCTGGTTGAGGGTGTGGTCGCGGAGCGAGTAGCGGGCCACCGAGACGCCCAGCAGGCGGGAGAACTCCTCGAAGCTTGCCGCGGCCCGCACCTCGAACTCTCGGATGCCCTGCTCGGCCAGCAGGATGGGCACCTCCCACGGCTCGCGATCGAGGTCGTCGATCGAGGTGGCCTTGAGGAGCTGCTCGGGATCCTGGAAGCGGGCGAGCGGTCGGACTCCGGTGGGGCGGTCGGTTCGGCGGGCCGTGTTGTACGGGAACATCTGCTCGAAGAACGGGCCGGAGCTGTCCTCGTCGGCGTCCATGATCTCGTAGGGATGGGGCTGGCTGTTGAAGCCCAGGCGCTCGGCAAACCGGCCGGTCATGCGGGCGGTCTCGGGCAGCAGCGGGAGCCCACGGCCGTCGAGGGCGGTGGCCTCTTCGGGCGGCACGCCCTCGGCCTTGGCTGCTGCGGCGGTCACCCGAGGGTCGATCTGCGGGTGGAACTCGGCCAGCGGGTAGAAGGGGGGGGTGTAGGCGGTGTCGCGATCTTCGACCCATCGCTCGGCGTCGAGCCACCCGTTGCGGTGGGGCAGCGAGATCAGGCGGCGGTCTTCGGGCCGCGCCTGCAGCCAGGTCTCGGACGGCTGGGGGAGGGCCTGGACCGGGCTGGTGCGGATCGTGGTGGCGATGGGGTCGTCATTGCGGAACCACCGCATGGCGATTCCGTCCCAGTTCCAGAGGTACAGCGCCGACGTGTTCTTGGTGATGGCGCGCCACGCCTCGCCGGTGTGTCCGTCGGGGATCTGGCCTGCGAAGGCGTCGGGGATCCCAGCGAAGCGCACCCGCTCGGTGCACAGGCCCTTGCGGGCGTCGAAGGTGGAGCAATCGTCGGCCTCGCCGGAGCGCGTGGCGTCGGCGCGGTACGGGTCGACAAAGGCGATGGCCCGCACCTTGGGGGCCGGGATGCGGGCAGCGCGGGGGAGGGGCTCGGCGGGCAGCTCCGCGTCGGCCGCCTCGCCCGCG
>JBDQIL010000326.1:0-5587 GCA_040264415.1 Myxococcota bacterium | reverse complement strand
TCGGCTTCGACCTGCTGCCGCCGCGCTTCACGCTCACCTGGCTGCAGCGCCTCTACGAGGTCATCCTCGAGCAGACCTTCGACAAGCGCAACTTCCGCCGCAAGGTGCTCAAGACCGGCTTGCTGGTCGACACCGGCGACCGCCTCACCGGCGTGCCCCACAAGCCGCCGGCGCTCTACGCCTTCGACCGCGACCGGTACGAGCGCCTGCAGACCAGCGGCTTCTCCTTCGAGCTCTGAACCACACCCCGGAGACCCCATGCGCGCCCTCATCCTGGTCGATCTCCAGAACGACTTCATGCCCGGCGGGCGCCTCGCGGTCGCAGACGGACACGCGATCGTGCCGCTGGCCAACCAGCTGATGAACGCCGTGGATGTGGTGGTGGCCACCCAGGATTGGCACCCCGCCGGCCACGAGAGCTTCGCGAGCGCGCACCCGGGTCGCGCACCCGGCGACCGCATCGACCTGCACGGCATCGACCAGGTCCTCTGGCCAGATCACTGCGTCCAGTGGACCGGCGGCGCGGCCTTCGCGCCGGGGCTGCGCACCGCGCGGGTGGAGCGGGTCTTCGCCAAGGGCACCGACCCCACCATCGACAGCTACTCGGGCTTCTGGGACAACGGGCGCCGCAAGCGCACCGAGCTGGGCCCGTGGCTGGCCGGCCGCGGCGTCACCGACGTGGTCGTCTGCGGCCTGGCCCTCGACTACTGCGTGCAGTTCACCGCCCTCGACGCGGTGGATGCCGGCCTGCGGGTCACGCTCGCGCGCGACGCCACCCGGGCGGTCGAGCTGCGACCCGGAGACGGTGCGGCCGCGCTGGCGCACATGGCCGCAGCAGGGGTGACCCTGGCCGACTGCGCGCAGGTGTCGGCCTCAGCGAAGCCCTGAACGCTACTTCGCCTGGTCGAAGGCGACTTTTCGACGCAGCAAACTCGCGCTGCTCCCGGTACCGACCAAGGCGCCCTCCATGCCGCGGTCGATCTCGGCGGCGTTGGCCTCGTCGGTGTCGAGGTGCATCTCGAGCGCGTACCGAGGCGAGACGCGAATGAGCACGTCGCCGAAGGTGAGGTCGCGGCCGCTGGAGTGCACCGCGACCTCGACCACGTCGCGGTCGTCTACGCCGAAATGGGCGGCGTCGTCAGGGGTCATGTGGATGTGCCGCCGGGCGCAGATGACGCCCTCGGTCAACGAGATCTCACCGGCAGGGCCCACCAGGGTGCACCCCGCGCTGCGGGCCACGTCGCCCGAGTCGCGCACCGGCGCGTCGATGCCCAAGAAGAACTCGTCCGTGCGGGAGATCTCCACCTGACAAGCCCGACGCTCCGGCCCCAGCACGCGGACCCCCTCGATGGAGCGCTTGGGCCCGACGATGGTGAGCTTCTCCTCGCAGGCGAACTGCCCCGGCTGCGACAGGGGCCGGCGGGGGGTGAGGGCGTGGCCCTCGCCGAACAGGGTGTCGACCGCCGCACGGGTGAGGTGGATGTGGCGGGCCGAGACCGCGATGGGGATGCGCCGCGGGTTGGCCACCTGGTCGGCTTCACGCACCAAGGCGGCGGCCTGCCGGGCGATCTCCCGCTGCTCGTCACAGGCCACGACCAGCAGGGCCACCCGGCTGTTGTCGGCGTGGATGGCGAAGACCGGGGTGTCGGGAGACACCGCGGCGTCGCGGTTGCGGTCCTCGTCGAGCCGCGCGCCCAGAAAGCCCAGCCGCTGCAGCGTGCGGTGCCTCACCAGCGCGCTGTTCTCACCGATCCCGCCGGTGAAGGCGATCGCATCGACGCCGCCCATCACCGCAACGTGGGCCCCGATCTGCTTGCGCAGCCGGTGCGTGAAGACGTGCAACGCCAGCCGGCAGCGCTCGTCGCCCTCGGCGGCGCGCGCCTCGATGTCGCGCAGGTCGTTGCCCACCCCCGAGAGCCCTGCGAGCCCGCTCTCGCGGTTGAGCACGCGATCGAGGCCGGCCGCGTCGAGGCCACCCTCGCGCAGCAGCAGCAGCAAGACGCCGGGGTCGACGTCGCCCGAGCGGGTGCCCATCACCAGCCCCTCGAGGGGGGTCATGCCCATGCTGGTCTCGACGCTGCGGCCGAACTCGACCGCGCAGGTGCTGGCGCCGTTGCCCAGGTGGCAGGTGAGGATGCGTAGGTCGCGCACGTCTTGGTCGAGGTGGGCGGCCACCTGGGCGCTGCACCAGGCGTGGCTGGTGCCATGAAAGCCATAGCGGCGGATGCCGTGGGCCTCGACCAGCTCGGGCGGCAGCGCGTAGGCCTGGGCGCGCCGCGGCAGCGTCGCGTGGAAGGCCGTGTCGAAGACCGCGATGTGGGGCACGTCGGGGAAGAGGGCCCGCGCGGCCCGCGCGCCCGCGAGGTTGGCCGGCTGGTGCAGGGGTGCGAGGGGCGAGAGGGCCTCGATGTCAGCCAGCACGTCGTCGTCGATCAGGGTGGGCGCGGTGAAGCGCTCTCCGCCGTGCACCACCCGGTGCCCCACGGCCGCCACCGCCGAGCGGTCGGGGACCAGCTCGGGCAGCAGCGCGCGCAGGGCCGCGCTCGCGTCAATCTCGCCCAGCGGGCGGGTCTCGCCATCGATGCGGGCCGTCGCATCGGGGGTGCCGAGCCGCTCGACCGACAGGGTGGCCATGCGGGCGCCGGTGTGGGGGTCGAGCACAGCGCCCTTGATGCTGGAGCTGCCGCAGTTCAAGATCAAGATGTGCATGGCGTCCTCCCTCGCGCCGCGCCTAACGGGCGCGACGGGGGCTGTCTGCGGCGGGTCGGGCCGACCCACCGCAGAGGCGGTCCGCCGGGGTCACGACGCTCCTGCGCGCTGGGGCGGTGGGGCCGGGGCCGCCGGCCGCGTGGCGGCGCCCACCACCCAGCGTCCGATGGTCTCGACCTCCACCGCGACCAGACCAGCCCCCGCGAAGATGCGGCGCAGCTCGGGCGGCCCGAAGGCCCGGTCGTGGCCCTCGAGCCCTCGCACGGCCTTCGTGTCGGGCTCGATGACGAGGTCGCAGACCACCACCCGCCCGCCGGGCCGCAGCACCCGCGCCAGCTCGGCGCAGGCGCCCTCGGGGTCATCGAGGTGGTGCCACACTGCGGCGCTCAGGGCCCGATCGACGCTCGCGTCGGGCAGCGGCAGGGCCAGCCCGTCCGCCAACAGGGGCTCGATCCGGGCGTCGAGGCCCCGGGCGAGGGCGTTGCGACCGAGTCGGTCGAGCATCTCCTGGCTCACGTCCACCGACACCACGCGGCCCGTGTCGAGTCGCTCGGCCACCATCAGGCTGTGGAAGCCAGACCCGCAGCCGGCGTCGAGCACCTGCTGATCTCCCCCGAGGTCGAGCAGCTCGAGGATGCGGTCGTCGGGCCGGCCCATGCGCCACTCGAGCAGGCGGCGCATGGGGCTGGTGAGGAACCAGGCGAAGAAGCTGCCCTTCACCCCAGAGAACTCGACCGTGGACCCGCTCACGAGGCGCCCTCGACGGCAGGCGCTTGACCCACCGCCCGCGCCGCTGGGGCGGCGGGTGGGCGGATCGGTCATCGCGGCCTTCCGCCGCCAGATGCCCGGCGTGCGGCTCGAGGTGCAGCTCGCCAACCAGCGGGCCGATCTGCTGAAGGACCGCATCGACCTCGCCATCCGTGGCGGCGACCTCCCCGACTCGTCGCGGGTGGCCCGGCGCCTCGCGGTGGTCGACCTCTGGCTCTACGGGCCCCCTGCGGTGCACCCCGACACGGCGCTCGCGCTCATCGCGGCGCCCGGCGACGAGCGCTTGCTGCGCCTCCGGGCGCCCGAGCGGCTGCCGGCCGCCGTGGTGGTCGACGACCGGACCGCCGTGCGGGACGCGCTGGCCGGCGGCGCGGGTGTGGGTGTGCTGCCCGCCTTCTTGGGGGAGCCCCTCCGCGCGGCCGGGCAGCTTCGCCGCCTGGGCGACCAGCCCCTGTCCCGCATGCCCGTCCACGCGGTCTTTCTGCCCGAGCAGCGCCGTGACCCCCGCCTGCGGGCCCTGATCGAGCTCATCGATCAGGAGCTGCAGGGCCTGCTGGGGGCGACATGAGCGCGGGCCTGCCAGCCAATTCGCGGTAGGGCAGGGCATGCCTGCGACCCGCCTCCACCGCCTCGTCACCCTGGGCACCATCGCCTTGGCGGTGGGCCTGCTCGGGCTCGCCGCCCACGCCACCCTCGACCCGCTGGGCGCGTCGGCCGTCTATGGCGTCCCAGTCGATGCCGCGGGGGCGCCCTGGGTGACGGCCAGCGGCCTGCGCGACGGGGTGCTCGGGCTGGCGGCCCTGGTGGTGCTTCGGCACCGGGCGGCGCTGCCCGCCTTCCTCGCCTGCACGCTGCTCCTCCCCCTCAGCGACGTCGCGCTGTCGCTGATGCACGGGTCGGGGCCACTCGCAGCGGCCCCCCACGCCACCGGCGCGGTCGGCATCGCGGTGCTGCTGGGGCTCGCCCTGGTCGAGCGGCGGCGCGCGGGCTGAGCCGGCGCCGCGGGCCTACGCGCCGGCCTGCCGCTCCAGCAGCTGGATGAGGATCTCCGCCTGGTAGCGGGCGTCGTACATCGCGTCGTGCTTCTGGCTGAGGTCTTCGGCCGGCAGGTCGAGCAGCCCCGCCAGGGTCTCTTTGCCCGAGTCCAGCCAGTGGATGCCGAGCACCCCCGTGGACAACGCCTTGGTGCACAGGCCCTTGTAGCCGAAGGGGTTGGCGCGCCCCTGCTCGGCGTAGGTGTAGGCCACGAAGCTCCAGTCGAAGGGCGCGTTGTGACCCACGAAGACGGGCTCGGTGCCGGGCCGGGTGCGGGCCTCGACCCACTCCGCCAGGCGCGCGCAGAAGTCGGCGCGCGACAGCCCCTCGACAGCCAGGCGGTCTTGGTCGAGGCCGTGGATGGCCGCCGCCCGGGGGTCGAAGCGCGGGGCCTCAGGCTTGAGCTCGAGCAGCAGGCTCTCGCCCGCGACCAGCGCGCCGTCGGGCCCAGGGGCGACCGCGACCACCGCGAGCGACACCATGTCGTAGAGGCCCGGAACGGGGCCGTTGCACTCGATGTCGATGCAGAACCAGGTGGCGCGGGGCGTGGGCATGGGCACTCCGAGGGGAGGCCGCGTCTAACCCGCCGCGCCGCCCGGGGGACCAGCCCTGGACCTCAGGCGCCTTGGTGGCGCGCCACGAGCGCCTGCAGACGGTCCCGACCCAGGTGCTTGCGCAGCTGCACCAGCCCGCGGGCCTCCAGATCGGGATCGTAGGGGTGATCGAAGCCGGGGGCCCCGGCCATCCAGGCCAGCGCGGCGGCCTCGACCACCGACGCGGGCACCTCGTGGAAGTGGGAGCGAGACGGCGGCAGGGCGTACCGGGCCGCGACCTCGGGCAGCCAGCGCCAGATGCGCGCCTGCAGCACCGGGGGGAGGGCGGCGGCCGCGGGCAGCCGCTCGGGCACCTCGAGGGGGGCGAGGGTGGCGGCGGTCGCGGCGAGGTCGCGCACCACACGGGCGAAGTCGGCCTGGGTCTGGAGCGAAGGCGCCCGCAGCAGGGTGGCGTCGAGCAGCAACGGCGACCCGCGATCGGCAAACTCCGCCGCCTGCCAAGACGCGACGTTGGCCAGCAC
>JBDQIL010000325.1:0-5588 GCA_040264415.1 Myxococcota bacterium | reverse complement strand
GCACTCCGTCGCGCACCGGTCGTTGTTGCCCAGCCCGTTCGAGCCCAACGTGTTGCTGGCGCAGCTGGTGAAGACCGCGTTCACGCACTCGATGCCCCAGTCGGCGTTGCCGGTGACCGTGTTGCCGTCGAAGACCACGGTGCGATCTTCGAGATCGACGCCGGAGTCGCCCGCGCCGGTGATGGTCAGCCCGGTCACAGACGCGAGGGGGTCGAGCCCGCCATCGGCGGTGCCGTCGCAGTCGTCGTCGATGCCGTTGCCCGCGGTGTCGGCCGCGCCCGGGTAGATGGCCGCGCCTGCGCTCGAGTCGTTGCAGTCACCGTCGGCCAGCGTGTAGCCGTCGCCGTCGCTGTCGGTGGTGCTGGCGCCGTCGTCGGCGGTGCCGTCGCAGTCGTCGTCGCGGAGGTTGCCCAGGGTCTCGGCGCGCCCGGGGTTGATGCTGCTGTTGTTGTCGTGGCAGTCGCCCTCGGCGACGCTGTAGCCGTCGTTGTCGAAGTCTCCGAGCGCCACGACGCCGTTGTCGCCCGTATTGGTCACGCTCGTGCCCGTGAGCACCAAGACGCCGCCGTCCGACTCCACCCCGTTGTCCTCGACGTCCGAGATGACGAGGTTGGTGATGTCGGCCGAGGCTCCCGGCCCGCGCAGGTACAGGCCGTCGCCCCCGGCGTTGGTGATGGAGAGGTTCTCCGCCAGCAGGTCGATGGAGCCAGTCGAGGTCGTGTAGACGCTCATGCCCGGCAGCGCCTCGACGTCGTCGATGACGACATCGCTGAGGTTCAGGCTGATGCTGCCCTGGCTGGCGTAGGCCCGCAGGCCGGCGTCGCTGTAGACCGTGTCGGTGCCGGTGCGCTGGATCGTCAGCCCGATGGCGTCGAGGCTGCTCGCCGAGCTGCTCGCGTACAGCTCGATGCCGTTGCCCTCGAGGTCTTGGAAGGTGACGTCGCTCATCAGCAGGTCGCAGCTGTAGGCGTACAGGCCGATGTTCGACGACGTGGAGTTGCTGCTGAACTCGTACGAGCTGTCGGGCTCGCCGTCTCCGTCGTCGTCGAACTCGATGGTGGCGTCGTAGGAGTACGGGTAGGCGGCGCCCTGCTCGATGGTGACGTCTTCGAGCTCGAGGTTGGCGCTGCTGCAGTAGATCATGCGCCCGTTGACGCCCGACAGGGTGGTGTTCTCGATGGTGAGGTCGCCGCGGTCGGTCGAGCCGTCCGCCGTGGTGTACGACGAGACCTGCATCGCTGAGTTGCGGTAGTTCGACCAGGTGTTGTCGGCGATGGTCCCCGACACGCCCGCGAGCACCAGCCCGCTGTCGCCGTCTTCGAAGAGGTTGTCGCGGATGTCGGCGCTGGCCGCGCCGTAGATGAGCGCGTCGTTGGCGACCGCGTAGCCCTCTTCGTAGACGTAGGTGTAGCGGTAGCCGTAGGTGGCCAGGTAGTCGTCCACCCGAGTGTAGGTGCCGGTGGCCTGGTTGGCGGTGAAGGTGTTGCGCTCGAGCACCACCGCGCTGTCGTCTTGCGAGATGATGTGGGCGGACTCGCCGCGGTTCGAGAAGGTCGAGTCGGCCACGCTCAGCACGCTCCGCAGGCTGACCGTGCCCGCGCAGGCGCCGCCCTCGAAGGCCACGCCGGTGGCGTCGAGGCTGCCCTGCAGGTTCGACACCCCCCACCCGTCGCTGCCGGTGAGCGAGCCGCCGTTCCAGGTGATGGTGCTCGCGGAGTTGTAGAAGGCCGCGAAGTAGTTGACGTAGTAGCAGAGCGTGTCGGACTCGGGGACCCCGTCGCCGTCGAGATCGACCAGCCGGTCGGCCTGCTCGTCTACGACGCGGGTGCCGTCGATCACCAGGTTGTTGAAGGTGGCGACGATGCCGTTGTTGGCGAAGACGCCGTAGTTGCCGTTGTCGCTCAGCGTCACGTCGGTGGCGGTGGCGGTGGCGCCGGCCTCGCGCGCCTCGAGGAAGAGGCCAGCGTTCTGGAAGCCGGACACCGACAGGCCCTCGATCTCGATGTCGAGGGCCGACACCAGCACGCCCGAGCCCGCGATGCTCGCGCTCGGGTAGCTGTCGTAGGCGACGTGCACCGACCCCTCGGGGGTGGTCGTGACCGCGCTGTTGGAGATGCGCACCGGCTGCGTGGTGGCCGCGATGATGCCGACCGACGTGACGTCTTCGATGGTGACGTCGGAGAATTCGGCGGCGCCTTCGAAGACGTAGGCGCCCACCGCGCCGCCGTAGACCGTGTCGCCGTCCATCGACAGGTCGCCCGCGTCGGTCCAGCCAGCCGCGAGCGCGTTGCCGATGAAGCCGTTGCCCACGCTCGAGATGGACGCTCCCTCGGACGAGAACAGGCCCACGCCGTCGGTGGTGTCATCGCTCGGATCGTATTCGGACGTGCTGTCGATCTGGCAGCCGCTCACCACGACCTCGGCGCCATCATCTGCCCAAAGGCCGTAGCCGACGTTGCCCTGCAGGGTGCTGTCGGACAGCTCAGCCGAGCCACCCTCGACCGAGACGCCGCCGTATTGGATGCCTGCGCCGCCGTTGCCGAGCAGGTTGAGGCCCGTGAGGGTGAGGTCGTCGCTCTCGGTGGCCTTGACCGCCCAATTGCCGGCCTCGAGCACGGAGAGGTCGGAGATCGACACCCCGCTGGCCTCGGTGACCACCACCGCGGTGCGGTCGGTCTGCACCGACACCCCGCTGAGCGAGGCGTTGGACGCGGTGATGGTGACGCCGGGCGAGTTGGTGGGCGCGGTGAGCAGGAAGGCGTCGGACCCCGGACCGACGATGTGGACCGCCTTGTCGACCAACACGGCCTCTTCGTGCCCAGTGGAGGCGCACAGCTCGATGGTCGCGCCGGGCTCGGCCACCGCGATGGCGTCGTTGATCCAGGCGTAGCCGCCCGCGCCGTCGACCAGGATGCAGCCCTCTTCGTAGTCGATGGTGCCGTCGGCGCCGTCGCTGGCGTCGTCGCCCGCGCTGCCGGAGTCGGCGCCGCCCTTGTCTCCGCCGGCACAGGCCAGGGTGAGGGCGGCGGGCAAGAGGAGGAGGGCGGTCCAGCGAGACATCGGGAGCTCCAGCGACGGGTCCCCTCGGTGTACCTGTGCCTGTGGACTTGCACAAGCCGGCCCAGGGGCTCCGGGGCGTGATAGTCGGCACTGCCTGGGTCGGCCGCCGCGTCGACTACGATACTCTGGAGGAACCGTGGACCGCGACCAGCTCTTCAACCGCTTGGCGGAGATGGACGCCGAGGCCCTGCAGGGCGGCGACCCCGACGCCATCGAGCGTCAGCACGCGCGGGGCAAGCTCACTGCCCGCGAGCGCATCGACGCCCTGCTCGATCCCGGCACCTTCCGCGAGCTCGATCGCTTCGTCACCCACGACTGCGACGACTTCGGCATGGAAGGCAAGAAGGTCCTCGGAGACGGTGTCGTGACCGGCTACGGCCGGGTCGATGGCCGGCTGGTCTACCTGTTCGCGCAGGACTTCACGGTCTTCGGGGGCTCGCTGTCGGGCGCCTACGCCCGAAAGATCTGCAAGGTGATGGACCTCGCCATGCGCAACGGCGCGCCCGTCCTCGGCCTCAACGACTCGGGCGGCGCCCGCATCCAAGAGGGCGTGAAGTCGCTCGGCGGCTACGCCGACATCTTCTTGCGCAACACGATGGCCTCTGGCGTGGTGCCGCAGCTGTCGGCCATCCTCGGGCCGTGCGCGGGTGGCGCGGTCTACAGCCCCGCCATCACCGACTTCATCGTGATGGTGCAGAAGACGAGCTTCATGTTCGTGACCGGGCCCGACGTCATCAAGACCGTCACCCACGAAGAGGTCACCAAGGAGGAGCTCGGCGGCGCCGACACCCATCAGGCGGTCAGCGGCGTGTCGCACTTCACCGTGCCCGACGAGCAGGCCGCGCTGGCCCTGCTCCGCGAGCTGCTCAGCTACCTCCCCCAGAACAACTTGGAGGAGGCCCCCCGCCGTGAGACCACCGACCCGGCCGATCGCGCCATCCCGGCGCTCGACGCGCTGGTGCCGGCGAACGCCAACAAGCCCTACGACATCAAAGACCTGATCACGGCGGTGGCCGACGATGGCACCTTCCTCGAGGTGCAGCCCGAGTACGCCCCGAACATCGTGGTCGGCTACTGCCGCCTCGGTGGCCGGAGCGTCGGCGTCATCGCCAACCAGCCCGCCCACCTCGCCGGCGTGCTCGACATCGACGCCAGCGTGAAGGCCGCCCGCTTCGTGCGCTTCTGCGACGCCTTCAACATCCCCCTGTGGGTGATCGAGGACGTGCCGGGCTTCCTGCCGGGCGTCACCCAAGAGCACGGCGGCATCATCAAGCACGGCGCCAAGCTGCTCTTCGCCTTCTGCGAGGCCACGGTGCCGAAGGTCACGCTCATCACCCGCAAGGCCTACGGCGGCGCCTACTGCGTGATGAACTCGAAGCACATCCGGGCCGACCTCAACTTCGCCTGGCCCACCGCTGAGATCGCGGTGATGGGGCCCGAGGGCGCGGTCAACATCATCTTCCGCCGCGACCTCGCCGAGGCCGACGATCCCGACGCCCGCCGCGCCGAGCTGGTGGCCGACTACCGCGAGAAGTTCGCCAACCCCTACCGGGCGGCGAACCTCGGCTACGTCGACGAGGTGATCCGCCCGTCGACCACCCGCGCCCGACTGATCGAGGCCTTCGACAGCCTCGAGAACAAGCGCGACGAGAACCCGAGCAAGAAGCACGGCAACATCCCCATCTGAGCGCGCGCCTTCGTGGGGAGCGGCTCGCGGTCAGGGGGTGACCGCCTCCCTGGCAGGGGTGCCGGGTGCGGATAGCTCAGCTCCATGACCGCCCTCGACGCCTTCGGCCCGGCCACCCGCGACTGGTTTCGCGCCGCCTTCGCGGCGCCCACGCCAGTGCAAGAGGCCGGCTGGCAGCGAATCTCGGCGGGTGAGCATGCGCTGCTGTTGGCGCCCACAGGCAGCGGCAAGACGCTGGCCGCCTTTCTGTGGTGCCTCGACCGGCTGCACCACCACCCGCGGCCGGCCGACGCCCCGCCCGGCGTGCGCGTGCTCTACGTCTCGCCGCTGAAGGCCCTAGTCTACGACGTCGAGCGCAACCTCCGCACGCCGCTGGCGGGCATTCGCGCGTCTGCCGCGCGCCAGAGCCGCGCGGTGCCTGCGGTCACGGTCGCCATGCGCACCGGCGACACCCCGCAGCGCGAGCGGCGCCTGCTGCTGCGGAAGCCCGCCGACGTGCTGGTGACCACCCCCGAGTCGCTGTACCTGCTGCTCACCTCGAAGTCGCGCGAGGTGCTCCGCACGGTCGAGACGGTCATCCTCGACGAGATCCACGCGGTCGCGTCCACCAAGCGGGGGGCCCACCTCTCGCTGAGCCTCGAGCGCCTCTCCGAGCTCTGCACGACCGATCCCCAACGCATCGGCTTGTCTGCGACGCAGCGGCCTCTCGACGAGATCGCCCGCTTCTTGGGCGGCGACCGACCGGTGTCCATCGTCGACACCTCAGCGCCCCCCCGTATGGACCTCCGCGTCATCGTGCCGGTCGAAGACATGGAGGCGCCGCCCGAGCCCGATCTCGATG
>JBDQIL010000324.1:0-5588 GCA_040264415.1 Myxococcota bacterium | reverse complement strand
GGTCAGGGCCTGGTCGATGCGCGCGCTCGGCGCGAGCAGCGCCGGGGTCACCGCGGAGCGCGAGCCGGGGGTCGGGACCAGCTCGGCCGCGGTGGTGGGGGTGTAGACCCGCGCACCGGTGGAGAAGGTCTCGGTGCGCTTCGGCGCCGGCGGGGTCGCGGCCGGGGCCGGAGCGGGCGCGGCCTCTTAGCCAGCGCCACCGCAGCCGAGCGCCACGGAGATCAGGAGCAGCGAGGCCCTCACCCGTCCTCCCGCAGCGCGGCGTCCTTCTCCGCCTGCGCCTGATCCAGGCGAATCTGGATGACGTCGAGCATCTCGATGCGGTCGTCGCTGGTCAGGTAGAGGATGCCGTCATGAACGGCGATGCGGGGGTGCTGAATGGGCCGCTCGATGACGCGGGTCTTCTGCTCGAGCTTGCCCGGCTTCTTGAACTTGAAGGCCCAGCCCGTGTCGGTGAGCACCCAGAGGCGGTCCTCCTCGTCCATCGCGAGGTCCATGTCCTCGAATCCGATGCCCAGGATGTCGCTGTCGATGACGGTGCCGTAGCGGAAGCCGTCCGCCGGGTTGTAGGCCACCACCTCGTCGCCGAAGGCCAGCAGCAGCCGACCCTTCTTCGACACCTCGGCGGCGTTGGGCGTGCCGTCCTTGATCTCGAAGCGACCGACCTCCTCCGAGGCGAGGTTGTAGGTGATCGCCTGCTCTTCAATGATCACGATGAGGTGACCGGTCTTCGGCACGTACTCGAGGTACGACGAGCCCCCGATGCCCGGCACGGCGGCCCGCCGGGTCTCGACCTGCCAGCCGATGATGGGGCGCCCCTCGCCGTCGAAGATCTGCACCCGCCCCTTGGCGTCGAGGGCGGCGAAGCCGTCGGCCTCTTTGCCGGGGATCACCTCGACGTCGACGGGGTTCAGCCACGCGCCGCCGGCGTCTCCCGGCTTCGAGCCCGAGACGTACCACTTTCGTCCCTTCTCGAACCAGGCCGACGCGATGTCCGGCGGCGGACCCCAGGCCTTGATGGGCTTGCCCTCTTCGTCCCACTTCTGCACGCGGTTGTTGCCGGTGTCAGCGACCCACACCCCGCCAAAGCGGTCGGCCTCGATGGCCAGGGGCTCGCCGAAGCCCTGCAGCTGACCCGGCGCCCAGCCGGGCTCACCCCAGTACCCGACGTTGCGGCTCGGGCCCCCCTTGAGCTGCTGGTAGGCGTAGAAGCGCTCGACCAGATCCATCAGCTCGTAGTACTCGCGCCCGCTCTCGCGCAGCGCAGCCAGCTCGAGCGCGGCGATGCCGTTCGGGTCGAGCAGCTTGCGCAGCGCCTTCTGGGCGCGGCCGCTCGACCGCACCGCCTGAGCCCGGAAGCCCGCAGGCACGCTCTTCTGGATGACAGGGCGGAGGAAGCCCGGCCCGTCGGCCACCACATCGGTGAGGTAGGCGAAGGCCTCACGATCGCCGAACTCGGCGGCCTTGTGGGCCGCGTAGGCGGCGTCGACCTCACCCTTGAAGGCTTCGGCCGCGCGCTGCGCCGTGCCGCTCTCGAGGTACTTGTCGAGCCGGCCGGCCATGCTGTTGTCGGGGTAGTTGATCGCGACCTCGGCGATGGTGAGGTCGGGGAACACGAAGCCCTCGTAGGCATCGACGATCTCGATGCGGAGCCGCCGGCCCGAGGCGTCGACCTTCAGGTCGATCCGCTGCAGCTGATCCTGCACACGCTCCGACTCGATGACCGTCTCGCCATCGACCGACACCTTGAGCGTGCGCGGGCGACTGTGCTCCCGGAAGCTCTTGGCGCCTTGGCTGAGGTCGCCCGGCCAGATGCTGAGCGTGTCGATCTGGGTGGACCGCCCGAGGTCGAGCTCGAGCCACTGACCGGCGACGGAGCCCACCTCACCCTCAGCCCAGCCCGTCGACAGCAGCCCGTCGAAGGCGAGATCGGCGGACTGGCGTACACCGTCGCGCTCCAGCGTGCTGGAGGCGGAGGGCCCGGCGGCCAGGGCGGTCAACGAGGCGAGCAGCGGGAGCAGCATCGGGGGTTCTCCGGGGCAGGTTCTCTTCGGGCGCGCGGCGGGCCGACCCCCGCGCAGACAGGGCCTTGTAGCGGGCGGGATAGCGGTTCGTCACCCCCAGCGCCAGACCTCCACCGACGCCTGACATGCCTGGAGAGCCAGATGCCCGCATGGCCGCTCGCTGCAACCCTCGGCGCGGCCATCGCATCCGCTGCGCCGGTGCACGCCGACCTCCAACTCGACACGCCCACCCCGATGCTCTCGCAGCAGACCCCGCTGGACAGCGCGACCGGCCTCGAGTCCGAGCTGGTCCAGATGCGCGCCGGGGGCACCAACCTCGCGGTGATGGCGCTCTGGCCACCGCGGGCGGGGGAGCACCGGGCCCACGCCGAGGCGCTGCTGTCCCGGCTGCAGCACGAGATCGATCGGCTCCCCGAGGTGGAGCGGGTGGACGATCCCGTCGCCGCGCGCGCCACCGTGGACGCCGGGCGGGTCGCGGTGGTGGTGTCGATGGAGGGCGCCCACGGGCTGGGGGTGGGCCCCTGGGAGCCCGCGCTCGACGCCTTCTGGTCGGGCGGCCTGCGGGTGCTCGGGCTCACCTGGAGCCTGTCGAACCGATTCGCGGGCAGCTCTGCCGATGACGGCGGCGGCCTGACCGACGAAGGGCGGGCGCTCGTGGCCGAGGCGCGGCGGCGCGGCCTCCTGCTCGACCTGAGTCACGCCAGCCGTCAGACGACACTCGAGGTGTGCTCCGGCGCGCCCGCCCCCGTGGTGGCCTCGCACTCGAACGCCCACGCGCGGACGCCCGCCGACCGAAACCTCACCGATGAAGAGATCCGATGCATCGCCCAGACCGGCGGCGTGGTCGGCGTGATGCTGCACGCGCCCTTCTTGGGCAAGGGCGCCGACCTGCGCGCAGTGGCCGACCACGCCGACCACATCGTCGCCATCGGCGGTCCGGGCGCCGTGGCGCTGGGCACCGACTTCGACGGCTTCATCCGGCCACCGCGGGGCCTGGGGGACGCCTCCCAACTGCCGGCCCTGTGGGCAGAGCTCCGGCGGCGCGGGTGGACCGACGCGCAGATCGCCGGCATGCAGGGCGCCAACTTCATGCGCGCCTGGGAGGGCGCCTGGTCGGCCCGAGCCGCGCCCTGAGCCCGACTGCCCGCTCGCTCAGGCGCGCTGCTTTCGCACCGCACGGCCATCGATGTAGACCCGCCGAACCTTGCTCCCCCGGACCGTGTAGGGCAGCCCGGCGTGGTCGGTGGACACGCGGTAGGGCGCGCCATCCACCATCACGGCGCCGTCGGGGCCCACGATCGGTGCGGGGGCGGGCGCCGCCTGGGCCGACGCCTGGAGGGCCGCGTCGCGCGCCTGCTCGGCGGCAAGGGCCCGCAGGCGCGCCTCACGGAGCTCATCATCGAGCTGGTCGACCCGCGACTCGAGGCGGCCCACCGCGGCTTCGGCGGCAGCGAGGCGGATCTGCAGCGCATCCACGGCGGCCTCAGCCGCGCGGGCGCGGCCCGTCAGCGCCTGCAGGTCTTCGGGGCTGGCGTAGGCGAGATCGGTGAGCACCTCGTGGATGAGCTCTCGCACCGGGGCCTCGACCACCCGAGCGGCAGGGCGAGACAGCGCAGCGGCGAGGATGTCGGTCAGCGGCATCGAGTCCCTCCGGGGCGACCCATCGCTAACGGCGCGCGGTCGCCGGAGCGAAGGTCGCGTAGCGTCCGTGCGCCACCGCCACCGCGGGCAGCTCGGGCCGGCCGAGCTCGACCACCTCGATCCGCGGGCGCCCGGGGGGCGCATCGGGTCCGGCCAGCGCGCCCTCGAAGGACGGGTACACCAGGAAGCGGCCGTCGGGCGAGACGAGCGGGTGGCTCCCCACGAATTGCTCGAAGAAGTGCAGGTGGAACATGAGCTCGCGGGTGGGCCGGAAGGGGCCGATGGTGCGGCGGTCGCCCGACTCGGCCAGGTGGAGGTTCCACCACAGGCACTTGCGCGCCTCGTCCAGGCCCACGGTCAGCAGCCCGTCGCTCCCGGGCAGCCAGAAGAAGGCCATGCAGGGCTCAGGCGCGACCGGCTCGGCCGGCGCAGAGCCGTCGAGCGGCACGCGAGACACCCCCACGTACGGACCCCGATCGAGCGCGGCGTGACTGACCGCGAGCCATCGACCGTCCGGCGACGGCACGAAGGCCAGCAGCCCCTCCGCCTCAAAGAGCTCCACCGCATCGCCGCCGTCTGGGTGAGCGCTGATCACCACCGACCGCTCGCCGCGCTGCGAGGCGTAGACCACGCGCTCGCCCACCACGATGGGCGCGCAGAAGGTGCCAGGGACCCCGGGCAGCGGCACGTCCTCGGCGCTGCCGAGGGGGTCGCGCACGGTGAGCCGGGTCCCGGACGGCCCCCCGGCGTGCAGCACCATCCGCCGGCTGTCCGGCAGCCAGCCGAAGAACAGAGGCGGCCCCTCGTCGACCACCCGGTGCCGCCCGACCTGGTCGCGGGTGCACACCCGAAGCTCGAGCTGGTCGTCGGCCTGAACCAGAACGGCCAGCGCCTGGCCGTCCGGGCTCCACCGCGCGTACAGCGGCAGGCCCTCGTCGATGCGATCGAGCTCGATCTCTTCGGGGCCATCGACCTCGAGCACGGCCACCCGGACGTCGGATGGGGTCGCTTCGCCGTCGGCCAGGGTGGACCGGAAGCAGGCCATCCAGTCGCCCTGCGGCGAGAAGGTCGGCCAGGCGCAGGCGTCTCCCCCCGAGGTTCCGCCCCACCGCATCAGCGGCGACTCGACCTGGGCGTAGGTGACCTGGCGCCGCTCGCCCCCCTCGGGCTGCGCGACGTGGACCTGGCGGTCGAGCCCGACATAGGCGAAGAGCGGGAGCGCGGACGCGGAGTCGATCAGGCCCCCACGAGGCGCAGCAGCACCCAGCACTGGACCGCCAGCGCCATGAGGGGGATGACCAGCGCGATGCGCGGAGACGGCCGGAGGCCGAGGGCGGCGTCGCGGTCACGCTCCAGCTCCTCGTCCACCTCCCGCGACAGGCCCTCGGGCAGCCGAGGCTCGCGGGCTCGGCGCACGCGCAAGGCGAAGGCCATCGCGGTGTCGTGGTTGGCGCCAAACGACGCCAGGCCGAGCCCCGTGCCGAAGAGGGACAGCATGAGGTTCCAGGCGGTGCCCCCACCCATCGTCGCGACGAAGGCCCACATCAACAGCGTCACGCCGGTGAGCAGCAGCGGCAGGCCAGCCCACCGCCAGCGGCTGTGGAGCACGGCCACGCGCAGGTCGCGGGCGCTGGAAGAGGAGGCCTGGGTCATGCACCACCGGGGACGGGCCCTCGAAGGATAGCCCCGGCGGGCGACGAGGGCGAGCCCCCCGCGGGGCCTGTCCCCTCCCCCGTCGCAGCGACAGCCGGGCTGCTTGACAGGCCCCCCTCACGCTCCTAAAGAAGCGGGACTTTCCGCCAAAAGCCCGCCAAACAGGGCCATGACCGCCCACCGGGAGCCTCCGCCGATGCCAGCCAGCGACTACCTGTTCACCTCGGAGTCCGTATCCGAGGGGCACCCCGACAAGATGTGCGACCAGAT
>JBDQIL010000323.1:0-5591 GCA_040264415.1 Myxococcota bacterium | reverse complement strand
GCCCAGACCCCGCCCCTGATCGCCCCTGATCGCACTCGCCGCCGCCGGTGTGATCCCGGCCCCCGCGGGCGCCGGGGTCAGGCGTCGGTCCTGCCGCGCTGGACCCAGCCGTACAGCAGCAGACACATCGGCACGCCGCCGAGCACGGTCCCCACCGGCACGTTCGCGAGGGAGAGCGCCCCGGCGACGATGCCGAGCACCCGGGCCCAGTCCTTGCGCCAGAACAGGGCCACCCCGCCCACCAGCGCCGGCAGCGCCTGCACCAGGAACACCACCGCGACCAGGGCGCCCATGCCGCCGAAGATGGCGCCGCCGATCAGGGGCTCGACGTCTTGCTCACGCACGGCCAGCATGCCCAAGAGGCTGCCGAAGCCCAGCGCGAAGCCGCCTGCGAGCGCCGCGAAGGCGAGGTGGGAGAGGCCGAGGGCCAGCAACATGCCCGCCGACAGCCAGTCGAGGGTGCGCTGGTTCACCGCCGGGCGACCTGGGCCATGCCTTCGGGGGTCGCGGGGACCACGCCCTTCTCGGTGATGATGCCCGCGACGAGCTCGGCCGGGGTCACGTCGAAGGCCGGGTTGCGGGCCGGCGAGCCGTCTGGGGTGGTGCGCACCCGCAGGAAGCGCCCGTCATCGGACCACCCCCAGGTGTACTGCACCTCGTCCATGCCGCGCTCTTCGATGGGGATCTGGGCGCCAGCGGGGCAGTCGGGATCGATGGTGGTGGTGGGCGCGGCCACGTAGAAGGGCACGCCGGCCCGGGCGGCGCACACCGCCGAGCTGTAGGTGCCGATCTTGTTGGCCACGTCGCCGTTCATGGCGATGCGGTCCGACCCCACGATGACCATGTCGATCTCGCCGCGGCTGAGGAAGTGGCCGGTGGCGTTGTCGGCGATGACGGCGTGGGCCACACCCTCTTGGGCGAGCTCCCAGGCGGTGAGGCGCGCGCCCTGGCTGCGGGGGCGGGTCTCGTCTACGAAGACGAAGGGCGCGCGGCCCTCGCGGTGGGCCACGTAGATGGGCGACAGCGCGCTCCCCCAATCGACGAAGGCCAGCCAGCCGGCGTTGCAGTGGGTGGACACCCGCGCGCCCTGGCCCACGAGCGGCGCGCCGTTGCGGCCGATGGCCTCGCAGCAGGCTGCGTCGTCGTCGGCGACCTCTTGCGCGGCGGCGCGGGCAGCGTCGCGGGCGGCCCGCAGGTCGTCGCCCTGGGCCTCGATGGCGGAGAGCACGCGGCCGATGCCGTAGAAGAGGTTCTGGGCGGTGGGGCGGGTGTCGCGCAGACCGTTGGCGGCCGCAGCGACGGCGTCGTGGAAGCCCTCGTCGGGCGCGGCGAGCGCGGCCTGCGCCATGCCGTAGGCGCCGGTGGCGCCGATGGCGCCGGCGCCACGGACGACCATCGTGGTGATGGCCCGCGCGGTGTGCTGCCAGGTGGGCTGGTCGGCGATCGCGAAGCGATGGGGCAGCAGCGGCTGGTCGATGAGCTTGACCACGCTGCCGTCCATCCAGACGGTGCGGAACGGGGTGCCATCGACGCGCATGGGGCCTCCGGGGCCGGCGAGGGGAGCCGAGCCTTATCCCACCGATGGGTCGGCGGGCTCGCGCGGGGGCGGGCCGCTGCGCCCGCCGCGAAGGGCCGGCAGGCGCCCCTCCTCTCCCACGCGGAAGCGAAGCCACCCCAGGTAGTTCTCGCGCCACCAGTCCTCGTAGCCCATGTGCTTGAAGCGGCCCGAGAGGATGGGGCGGTAGGCGGCGTCGCCGTAGGTCTTGTCTCGGATCCAGTCGCGCACCGTGAAGCGCTCGCCGTCCCACACGGCGTACTGCGCCGAGTTGAAGGTCCAAGAGCCCGTGTTGACGTAGGTCTTGCCCGGCGCGATCTCGACGAGGCCGGGCAGGTGGCTGTGGCCGCAGACCAGCCACTCGAGGTCGCTGTCGAGCAGCTTGTCGCGCACACCGGCCACCAGGCAGCCCGGGTCGCCCAGCTCGTTCTGCGTCCAGTAGTGCATGGAGTCCACGAGGCCTTGGACGGGGGACGGCTCGAGGCCCGCCCGCTTGCTCAGCGCGTGCACGCGGTTCCAGCACCACGCCATCTTGTGGGTGAGCCAGAAGGCGACGCGGTTGGGCAGGGTGTAGAAATTCTCGAGGGGCAGGCGGATCCACGAGTCGAGCAGCCGCTCGGTCAGGTGGTGCACCACCGTGGCGAGGTGGGTCTGATCGAGGTTGGGCCCGATGAAGGGGTCGTACTCGTAGCCGTGCTGCACCAGCACCTTGTCGCCGATGTAGAGGCTGCTGCACACGTCGAAGCGCAGCAGATCCCGAAACAGCGAGATGTCGTAGTCGTGGTTGCCCCAGATGTAGGTGATGCCGTTGGTGTCGGCGAGCCGAGAGAGCTCGCCGATGAGCCTCGCGTGGGCCTTGAGCACCCGGTTCATCGCCCACGCCTGCTGAAAGTCGATCGCGTCGCCGGCCACCACCAGGTGGGCGTCTTCGTCGCGCACCCGGTCGAGGAAGCGGATGAGCTCGCGGTCTTTGCCCAGGAAGGCGTCGGAGCGCGTGCCATCGCCCAGGTGCAGGTCGCTCACGAGGTAGACCTTCCGCGACGGATCGATGCGGCGGGTGACCTCGAGGGGGGACGCGCGGGACCAGGAAAAGGCCATGGGCTCCTCGGATGGGGCGGGCCGGCTTGGTCAGGGTACCCGGCGCAGGCTACCCACGCAGCCATGAACCCCCGCAAGACCCGCCACGCTCCTGTCTCCGTCGACTTCATCGGCAGCTTCCCCAAGCGGCTCCCGGCTCCGACGCTGCCGGAGGTGGCCATCGCCGGGCGCTCGAATGTCGGAAAGTCCTCCGCGATCAACACGCTGCTGGTGAGAAAGGCCGCCGCCCGCGTGTCGAAGACGCCCGGCCGAACGCAGGCCATCAACCTCTTCAACATCGACCAGCGCTTCATCCTGGCGGATCTTCCCGGCTACGGCTTCGCGAAGGTGCCCGAAGACGTGCAGGCCCGGTGGAAGGACCTGGTCGAGGGCTACCTCGGAACGCGGGAGACCCTCCGCCTGGTCATCTGCCTGGTCGACGCCCGCCACGGGCCGCAGAAGAACGATCTCGCGCTGCTGAGCGGCCTGCGGGCGGCCGAGCTTCGCTACCGCGTGGTCGCGACCAAGGTGGACAAGCTCAAGCGCAACAAGCGCCAAGGCGCGCTGTCCAAGCTCGCGCGGGGCCTGGGGGAGGAGCGCCTGATCGCCTTCTCGTCCGAGACCCGCGAGGGCACCGATGCGGTGTGGGCGCTCATCGATCGCGCGATCGAGAAGGCCAGCCGATGAGCAAGCGCCGCCGCCTCTCGAACCCCTACCAGAAGCCCGACCACTTCACGAGGAAGGCCAAGGAGCAAGGCTTCTCGGCGCGATCGGTCTTCAAGCTCGAAGAGGTGCAGCGGCGCTTCCGGGTGCTGCCGCGGGGCGGCGGCCGGGTGGTTGACCTCGGCTGCGCGCCGGGATCGTGGTCCGAGTACGTCGCCGCGAAGGGCGGCCCGGGCACCACCCTGGTGGGGCTCGACATCAAAGAGGTCGCGGCCTACCCCGGCGTCTTCCTCCACCGCTCCATCGAAGACGTCCCCGCCGAAGAGATTCACGGGCTGCTCGGCGGCCCCGCCGACCTCGTGCTCTCCGACATGGCGCCCCACACCTCTGGCACCCGCGTGCACGACCACCTGCGCCAGCTCGAGCTCGCCACGATGGCCTTCGACGCGGCGACCGCGCTGCTCAAGCCGGGGGGGCACTTCGTGGTCAAGGTCTTCGACGGAGCCGACGCCCACGCCTTCTGCCAGTCGGTGAACGCCCGCTTCGGCCGCACCCGCCGGGTGAAGCCTGAGGCCACCCGGGGCAAATCGGTCGAGTTCTTCTTGCTCGGCCTCGACTTCAAGGGGTAGGCCGCCACCGTGTGACCCCCAACCGGCGAGCGGCGCCGCTCCCGAAGGAGCGACGCCGCGACGCGCTGCGCGGACCGGTCGCGGGCCTCAGCCCCCGAGCACCCAGCGCGTGAGCGTGGGCACCATGGCGCCGGTGCCGCCCGAGGCGTACTGACGACGCGGCTTGTCGAGGAAGGCCGGGCCTGCGATGTCGAGGTGGGCCCAGTCGGGGCCATCGACGAACTCGCTGAGGAAGAGGCCCGCCGTGATGGAGCCGGCGGCGCGGCCGCCCACGTTCTTGAGCGTGCCCCACTCGGCCTTCAGCTTCTCCTTGTAGAAGTCGGGCAGCGGCAGACGCCACAGGCCCTCGCCAGCGTGGTCGGCGTGGGACAGCAGCCGGTCGGCGAGGTCGTCGTTCTGCGACATGAGCGCCGTGTAGTGCTCTCCCAGGGCGACCACGGCCGCGCCGGTGAGCGTGGCGATGTCCACCATCTCGTCGACCCCGAGCTTGCTGGCGTAGGCCAGGCAGTCGGCGAGGCACAGCCGGCCCTCGGCGTCGGTGTTGTGGATCTCCACCGTCTTGCCGTTGTACATGGTGAGCACGTCGCCGAGCTTGAAGGCGTTGCCCCCGAGCATGTTCTCGGCGGCGCCGATCACACCGTGCACCTCGACGTCGGGCTTGAGCATGCCCACCGCGCGCATGACGCCGAGCACGGTGGCGCTGCCGCCCATGTCACAGCGCATGGTCTGCATGCCCGACGAGGGCTTGATGCTCAGGCCGCCCGCGTCGAAGGTGACGCCCTTGCCGATGAGGGCGACCTTGCGGGTGGGGTTCTCTGGCGTCCAGGAGAGGTGGATGAAGCGCGGCTTGCGCTTGCTGCCCTGCCCGACGGCGGTGATGCCGCCCATGCCATTCTTCTTGAGCTTCTTGTGGTCCCAGACCGTGACCTCGAGGCCGAGGTCGCGCAGGGCGCGCGCCTGGTCGGCCAGCGACTCGGGGTAGATGACGGCCGCGGGCTCGTTGACGAGGTCTCGGGCGAGGGTCTGACCGGCGGCCAGGGCCTTGGCGACGTCGAGCTGGGCCGCGTCGCCGCCCAGCAGGTCGAGGGAGGTGGCCCCCGCCTTGCGGTCGCCTTCGGCCTTGTACCGGTCGAACTTGTAGTTTCCTGCGGAGAAGCCCTCGACGGCGGCGGCGCTGCCCGTGGCGTCGAGGTTGGGCACGGAGAGCGCGACGGCGCCCACGCCCCGGGCGCGGGCGGCCTTGCCCGCGGCGCCCGCGGCGCGCCGCACGCCGTCGATGGCGGCGGCGCCCGTGCCGTCGCCCAGCCCGACCACGCTCAGCCAGGTCGCGCCGAGGCGGCCCTCGGTGGGCCAGGTGGCGGCGGCGCCGGCGGCGCCCGTGAACTCAGCCGAGGCGGCCGCGGCGACGAAGGGCTCAGCGGCGTCGCCGAGCGCGGCCCGGAGGTCGTCGGCGACGCTGCCCTTGCGGACGGCGACAGCGAGCAGCTCGCAGGTCGCGTCGATTGCGGCGGTGGAGGGGGTGCGGATGTCCATGGTGCCTCCCGAGGCAGCGCGTGTGATCAGACGGACCTTCATAGGGGCTCTGGGGCGATGTGCAACCCCGCTGCCGGTCTTGTTGTCGGCTCGACTGACGCTCGCGCTCGAGAACCAGAGCTGCGCGCAGGGGG
>JBDQIL010000322.1:0-5605 GCA_040264415.1 Myxococcota bacterium | reverse complement strand
GCCCTGCTCATGGGCGACGAGCTGCCGCCGCCGAAGGACTGACCGCCCCCCACCCGCGCCGCGGCCTCGTCGCCCATGAGCAGGGCGACGAGCACGGCGAGCCCCACCGCCCACGGCAGGGCACGCAGCAGCGCGCGGCGCGCCGGACCGCTCACGACCGGATCCGCGGAGCGTCGCCGATCTCGTTGGGGTTGCCCCCGGCGACCGGCGGGACGTGGGCGGCCAGCACCGCGCCGACCTGTCGCAGCCCGGCGACGAAGTGGTCGAGGTCTCCGGGCGACGCCGGGTCGCGGCCGTCGCCCCAGCGCACGGCATGCAGCTCGCCACCCGGCACATGGGCCTCGATCCCGCCGTCGGCGATCAAGACCACGCGGTCCTCGAGGGCAGACACGTAGATCAGCAGCCCCGTGCGCCGCGCCGTGCCGTGCACGACCTCTTCATGGAACGCCGCGTGTGCCGCGCGCTCGACCGCCGCACGGCGTCGGCTCACCCGGGTGAGCAGGCGGATCAGGCGCCACGAGCGCCCGCCCAGCCATCCGGCGAGCAGGCCCACGGCCGGCAGCTCGAGGGGCAGCCACCGCCCGGAGAAGTGGAAGGGGCTGTACAGCACGAAGATCAGCGCCAGCCATGCGGCGCCGGCACCGATCGTCCAGGCCACCTCGGGGTAGGCGGCCGAACGCGGCGCTGCGACCACCACCACCTCGGCGTCGGTCGCGGCCTCGATGTCGCCGACCGCCGCCTCGACGGTCTCCATGAAGCGGGCGTCGGTGTGAAGCACGGCCCTCCCTTGCAGGCACCCCGTAATCCGTCGGGGCGCCGGCATGCTCCCGCCGCGCCGATGGGCTACTCCGGCACCATGGTCGAGAGCCCCGAACAGAAGCGGCTCGCCCGCAAGCGACGCAGACACGCCCGCGCCCGCGACGAGCTGGTCGAGGCCGCACGGCAGATCCTCGAGTCGGCCGGCGTCGCGGGCTTCACGGTCAAGGCCGTCGCCGAAGCAGCGGACATCTCGAAGCCCGCCTTCTACTACTACTTCCCGTCACGCGAGCACCTCGTGGCCGAGCTGGCCGACCACGTGCTCTCCCGCGAGGCTGCGGCGCTGGTCGAGGCTGCCTATCGAGCGTCGTCGCCCGCCGGAGCAGTGGCCGAGGTCCTTCGCGAGAAGGTGCGCTTCTACAGTGACGACATGCCGGCCTTCCGCATGGTCTACCTGTGGCCGCACGTCATCGGGACACCCGACGGCTACGCCGAGTCGGTCGTGGCCCCCCGGCGTCAGGCCGTGCTCGACGTGCTCACCGACCGGCTCGCGGGCGCCACGGGGGACATCCCGGCCGGCGACGCCGCTCGGCTGGCGTTGGCCACGGCCGACGGGCTGCTGTCCGCCGATGTCGACGCCGCGGAGCGGAGCCGCCTCGCCCTCCACGCCGCGGCCTTGCTCGAGCGCGGGATCAGTCGATAGCGGGCGCCTCGCTCGGAGCCGGCGCCTCGCTCGAAGCCGGCGCCTCGCTCGGAGCCGGCGCCTCGATCATGGGCGGCCGCGTGCGCTCCGCCGCCAGCCGCGGCGTGATCACCACCGACAGCCGGCCGGCCGTCTTCCCCGGCAGCGTCATCTCCAGGGTCGCGGGCTGCCCGTCCGAGGTGCCGAGCACCGCGTTCGCGACCGGGCGCACGCGCTCAGTGCCGCTGCGCCGCACCTCGATGCTGCTGATGGTCACGGCCAGCTCGACCTTGTCACCACTCCCCGGCTGCACGTCGACCTCGAGGCGATGCGGCGTGCCGTCATCGGCCCGGAAGCGGAGGGCCGGCACGGGCCCGGCGGCGACCTCGAGCCAGGTCATGGCGCGGGCCGGGCGCTCGCCGGCCTGCACGCGCACGTCGAGCTCGCCGGCGCCAGCGGGGGCGCTGCCCAACAAGAGGGCGAGGGCGAGTCCGCAGACTGAAGGGCGCGAGGGCATGATCCGTACCTCCGGGTGGCGCGCCATGGTGTGCGCGTCCGCGGCCGCCGTCAAGGCGACGACGCGGGCGCCCGGATAGCAGGCTACATTCCCGAGCGGACGCGCGGTCCAGGCCCGCCCTGGCCTTCGGCCGCCGCCCCCGAAGCTGGAGTCGAATCATGATCGCCCGCACCGTCGCGCTGCCTGCACTCCTCCTCTTGGTCGGCTGCAGCGACTACGACGTCAAGCGGCAGTTCGATCCCAACACCGACCGGCCCGAGATCCAGGTCACGCCCCAAGAGATCACCTTCGGCGAGCTCGCTCAGGGCGAGAGCACCGACGAGGTCTTCACGATCGCCAGCGTCGGCGTGCAAGAGCTCGACCTCGGCGCCTTCCGGCTCACGGGCGGGGGCGCTGGCGCCTACACCATCACCACCGAGCACGAGTACGCCACGCTGCCCGCCGGGGAGAGCGTCGACGTCGTGGTCACCTACACCCCCACCAACGCCGACGACGGCGCCCTGGTGCTGGTCGAGAGCGACGACCCCACCGCCCCCGAGAGCATCGTCCAGCTCATCGGCGCCGGCGTTTACCCCCAGCTCTCCATCGAGCCCAACCCGGTGGACTTCGGCTACGCCGAGCCCGGCGACGTCCGGGTCGAGTCGGTCGACCTCGTCAACACCGGCGGCGCCGTGCTCGACCTCGACAGCGTCGTGGTGCTCGGCGAGGGCTTCACCATCGACCTCAACGCCTTCGAGCCCACGTCGCTCGAGCCCGGCGAGTGGACCTCCCTCGACATCACCTGGAGCCCCACCATCGAGATGGTCTGGGCCGGCGAGCTCTGGGTGTCGAGCAACGCAGCCAACGCCACCAGCGGCTCCACCAAGGCCACCCTCACCGGCACGACCATCGAACAGCCGGTGGCCGTGTGCAGCGTCTCCCCCGAAGAGGCCTTCGCCTTGCGCGACGACGTCACCTGGATCGGGCGCGAGAGCTACGACCCCAGCGGCGCCGAGATCGTGAGCTGGGAGTGGTCGATGCGCAGCCAGCCCACCGGCTCGGCCGTCGGGATTCCGTCGGGCGACGCCGACCGCTCCGGCTTCGTCGCCGACCTCGTCGGCACCTACGTGGCCGAGCTGGTGGTCACCAACGAGGCCGGCACCTCCTCTGAGCCCTGCTACGCCACCCTCGAGGTCGTGCCCGCCCAAGACCTGTGGGTCGAGATGTTCTGGACCTACTCCGGCGACGACATGGACCTCCACGTGGTCGGGCCGGGCGGCGGCGACCTCTGGTCGCAAGACGACTGCCACTGGCAGAACTGCGTGGGCCGCCGCCTCGACTGGGGCGAGGCCGGCAACAGCGACGACGACCCCAGCCTCGACAACGACGACATCCCGGGCACCGGCACCGAGAACATCAACATCCTCCGCCCCGAAGACGCCACCTACCAGGTGACCGTCCACGACTACCCGGGCAGCGTCTACAACGCCGCCAACCCCACGACGGTCAAGATCTACCTGTCGGGGGAGCTGGTCTACGAAGAGACCAAGAGCCTGTCCGGCGAAGATGTCATGACGCCCTTCGCCATCATCGACTGGCCCAGCCGCTCGGTGAGCGGGCTCTGATCCCGGCGCCCGCGCGGCGCTCCCGAGACCGGCCCCGACCGAACGGGCGACGCGAGCCCGAGGGCTCCCGCCGCCCGTCCAAGGGCTCAGGCGACGCCCGCCTCGACCGCCGGGACGCCGTTCGCGGCGGGGAGGCCCGCGCGCCCGAGCGCGGCCGCGAGCACCTCGTCCATGCGATCGACCAGCACGATGTCGAGCTCGGCGAGCGCCTCGGCCGGCACGTCTTCGAGGTCGCCGCCGTTGCGGCGCGGCAGGATGATGCGCTTCAGGCCCTGGCGGTGGGCCGCCAGCACCTTCGAGCGGATCCCGCCCACGGGAAGCACCCGGCCCCGCAGCGTGGCCTCTCCGGTCATGGCGACGTCGGCCCGCACCGGGCGACCGCTCAGCAGGCTGGCGAGCGCGGTGCAGATGGTGACGCGGGGGGACGGGCCGTCCTTGGGCACCGCGCCAGCCGGCTCGTGGAGGGGGATGTCCTGCTTGCGGGCCTCGATGGCGTCGATGCCGATGGCGTCGGCGTGGCTCAGGACGTAGGTCAGGGCCGCGCGGGCCGACTCCTTCATCACGTCGCCGAGCTGGCCGGTGAGCACCAGCTGCCCCGAGCCGGGCAGGGCCGCGGCCTCGACGCTCAGCACGTCTCCGCCCACCGGGGTCCACGCCAGGCCCGTCGCCACGCCGGGCAGGTCGGCGTCACGGCTGTTGTCCTCGTCATGGAAGCGCTGCCGCCCGAGCCAGGTGGGCAGCTCGTCCACCCCGACCGACAGCGGCCCGTCGAGCTCCCCCTTGACCTTGCGCACCGCCGCCGCGCGAAACACCCGACCCAGGGTGCGCTGCAGGCTGCGAACCCCCGCCTCGCGGGTCCACCCGGTCACCGCCAGCTCGAGGGCGTCGTCGGTGAAGGTCACGTCGGCGGGGTCGAGGCCCGCGTTTCGAGCCAGCTTCTCCAGCAGGTGCTCCCGGACGATGCGGACCTTCTCGCCGATGGTGTAGCCGTCGATGCGCAGCACCTCCATGCGGTCGCGGAGGGGGCCCGGCACCTGCCCGAGGTCGTTGGCGGTGGCGATGAAGAGCACCCTGCTGAGATCGAAGGGCAACCCGAGGTAGCGATCGGTGAAGGCGTGGTTCTGCTCTGGATCGAGGAGCTCGAGCAGGGAGGCGCCGGGGTCTCCCTGCCAACCGCGGCCGAGCTTGTCGACCTCGTCGAGGAGGATGACGGGATCGGCGGTGGCCGCGCGGCGCACGCCCTCGATGATGCGGCCCGGCCGGGCCCCCACGTAGGTGCGCCGGTGCCCGCGGATCTCGGACTCGTCCCGCACCCCGCCCAGGGCCACCCGCACCAGCTCTCGGCCGGTGGCCTCGGCGATGGCCTGCCCCACCGAGGTCTTGCCGACCCCCGGCGGCCCCAACAGCAACAGCACGTCCGCGCGCCCGGCCCCCGACAGCTTGCGCACGGCGAGGTGCTCGACCACCTGTCGCTTCACGTCCTCCAAGCCGAAGTGGGAGCGGTCGAGGGAGGCCTCGAGGGCGGCCAGGTCGATGTCGGCCCCGGTGGCGGTGTTCCAGGGCAGCTCCGACACCCAGGTCAGCCAGTCGATGGCCACGCTGCGCTCGGGGGAGCCGTCGCGCAGGCGGTCGAGGCGCCCCATCTCCCGGTCGACCACCCGGCGGACCTCGTCTGACAGATCGAGGCCCGCGACCCTGGCCTTGAGCGCGTCCAGCTCGGTGTCGGCCTCCCCCAGCTCCTCCTGGATGGCCCGGAGTTGCTGACGGAGCACGTGCTCCTTCTGCTGATCGCGGTTCTCGCTCTTCACCCGCTCGCGCACCGCCTCGCGCGCCTCGTGGATCTCCCGCAGGTGCTCGACCTGCTCCATCAGCCGCTCGGCCCGCTCCACCGGGTCGCGGGTGAGGAGCTGGGCGCGCTTCCAGGCGGGCTCGGCGTCGAGAAGCCCCGCGGCGGCGTCGACCCAGAGGGGGCGCGGCAACGGCGCCCGGAGGATGCGCGCCACATCGGTGAGCTCGAGCGCGTCGAGGGCCTGCTCGAGCGCGTGC
>JBDQIL010000321.1:0-5621 GCA_040264415.1 Myxococcota bacterium | reverse complement strand
GTGCGCGGAGCCCCCCGCGTCGGGCGACCCGTCCGCCGACACCGGGCCGAGCTCGCCCTCCGACGGGAGCGACGGAGGCGACGGAGGCGACGGAGGCGACGGAGGCGACGGAGGCGACGGCTCGGATGGGGGCGCGGCCGGACCGCCCACCGTTACGCTCCCCCCGATCGGCCTGACCGCCGACCAGCTCGCCATCGTAGTCAACACCGACGACCCCCTCTCGGCCGAGGTCGCCGCCGCCTACGCCGCCGCCCGCGCCATCGACCCCGCCCGCGTCGTGTCGCTGTCGCTGGGCACCGCCGGGCAGCTCGACGCCGCGGCCTTCACCACCGAGAAGGCCGCGCTCGACGCCCAGCTCGACGACGGCGTGCAGGCCCTTCTGCTGGCCTTCACCACGCCCTACCAGGTGGGCTGCATGGGCGCATCGGCTGCCTTCGCCCTCGGCTTCGACGAGACCTACTGCAGCACCCCCTGCGCCCCCACCCGCGGCGTGCGCTCCTTCGACTCGGACAGCGCGCGCATGTGGGACGACCACGGCGTGCGCCCCGCGATGATGCTGTCCGCGCCCACCCTCGAGGCGGTGGACGCGATCATCCAGCGGGGCCTCGACGCCGACGGGTCGGCCCCGAGCGGCACCGGCTGGATGGTGCGCACCACCGACGCGGCCCGGTCGGTGCGCCACCCGGCCATGGCCGCGCTGCCCGAGGCCTTCGAGCCCGCCGATCTCGACCTGCGCTACCGCGACAACAGCGACGGGTCGGGCGACAACGCGCTGGTGGGCGAGGCCGACGTGCTGTTCTACCTGACCGGGCTCACCGCCGTGCCCGACATCGCGACCAACACCTTCCGACCCGGCGCGCTGGCCGACCACCTGACCAGCTACGGCGGCGTGCTGAGCGACACCAACAGCCAGATGCCCGCCACCGCCTGGCTCGAAGGCGGCGCCACGGCCAGCTACGGCACGGCCCACGAGCCCTGCAACTACCCCCAGAAGTTCCCCGACCCCACCGTGCTCGTGTCGCGGTACTTCCGCGGCGAGACCGCCCTCGAGGCCTACTGGAAGTCGGTGGCCTGGCCGGGCGAGGGCAACTTCGTGGGCGAGCCCCTGGCCCGGCCCTGGTCGCCGTCGGTCACCTGGGACGACGGGCGCCTGTCCATCGAGACCACCGGCCTCGACCGAGACACCACGTGGCAGCTCGAGTCCGCCGTCCACGCGGACGGGCCCTGGAGCCCAGCCGCCGAGGCCATCGACGTGGGGCCCCGCTGGCGCCGGGTCACGCTCACGCTCGACGACGCCTGGGCCGCCCACTACCGCCTGAGCGAGGTGGACTGAGCGCCTACTGCGTCGGCCGATCGACGGTCCAGAGGGCGTCGCAGAACCAGCCAGCCTCGTCGAAGAAGCGGTCTTCAGGCGTGAAGCCGCTGTGCTGGGCGAGGTTGTCGATGTCGGACACCAGGTACTTGTAGGAGTACTCGGTGTGAATCGGCTCCCACGGAGCGAAGGTGAACGTGGCCTGCAGCGCCCGGATGTGCACCGTCTGTTGCACCATGCTCACCAGGTACGACTCCATGGCACCGCTGAACACGTTGTACGTGGCGAAGTGCCGAAAGTTGGCGACCTCGAAGTCGGCGCCCAGCTCGCGGTTGAGCCGGGTGAGCAGGTTGAGGTTGAAGCGCGCGGTGACGCCCTCGCGGTCGTTGTAGGCGGCCAGCAACAGCTCGATGTCTTTCTTGAGGTCGAAGCCCACCAGCACGCGGTCTTGCGGGTTGAGGGCCAACCACAGGCGCCGCAGGAAGGCGCGGGCCTGGGCCTTGGCGAAGTTGCCGATGTTCGAGCCCAGGAAGAGCATCAGGTTGGCCCGGTCGCTCTGCTGGCCCAGCCACCGCACGCCGGCGGTGTACTCGCTCACCAGCCCACGGATGGGCAGCTGCGGGAAGCGGGCGCCCATGTCGGCGACCAGACCTTGCATCGCCGACGCGGAGATGTCGATGGGCACGTAGCGCACGTCGAGCCCGAGGTCGGCGGCCTGCTGCAGCACCACGCGGGTCTTGCGGCCGTCGCCAGCGCCCAGATCGATGAGGTTGAAGGGCACCCCGCGGAACCGCTCGAGCAGGGCGGCGCTGTGCGACTCGAGGATGCTGTGCTCGACGCGGGTCGGGTAGTACTCCTCGAGGTCGGTGATGTCTTGGAAGAGGCGGCTGCCCGCGTCGTCGTAGAAGAACCGCGAGGGGAGCGACTTCGGCGTCTCGGAGAGACCGACCAGCACCTCTTCGGCGAGGGCCTGGCGGTCGGCCTCAGACTCGTCGAGCATCTCGGGTTCGAGGCGCTGCCAGGACTGCTCGGTGGTCGACATGGGTGGCTCCGGGGGCGGGCGTCCCCCTATCCGGCCGAGGGGGCGCTCCGCCGGCCCGCCCGAAGATGGGGTGGGCGCCAGCGGTGCGAGCCGAGCCCCCTCCCCGTCAGCCGTCGCCGGTCTTCTTGAGCTTGCGCCACAGCGTGCTGCGATCGATGCCGAGCAGCCGCGCGGCCGCCGCCATGTTTCCGTCGGATCGGTCCATCGCGCGGCGGATGGCCTGGGTCTCGAGCTCGGCGAGGTTGATCGGCGCCGGCCGCCGACCCCCGCCCCCCGTACCCGGCTGGACGAGGTGCTCGGGCGTGATCCGGCCGCCCTCTGGCGCCCGAATCCACGCGAGGCGCAGCACATTCTCGAGCTCACGCACGTTCCCGCGCCACTCCTGATGCATCAGCTGCTTGAGGGCCTCATCGGTCAGCCCGCGCACCTGCTTGGGGCGGCTCCGCGCCTCCGCGTCGCGAGCGAAGGACAGCAGGAAGTGGTCGGCGAGGTCGGGGATGTCGTCGCGCCGCTCCCGCAGCGGCGGGACCGCGACCTGCACCCCCGCCAGCCGGTAGAAGAGGTCCTCTCGCAGCTGCCCGGTGTCGACCCGCTCAGCGAGGTCGGCGCCGCCGATGGCGATCACCCGCACATCGACCGCACGCGGCGCCGGATCGCCGAGGCGCTGCGCCTGCCCGTCCTGCAGCACCCGCAGCAACCGCGCCTGCAAGCTCAGCGGGAGGTCCCCCACTTCATCCAACAGGATGGTCCCCCCGCTGGCCTTCTCGATGGCGCCCTGCCGGTCGGTCGACGCCCCCGGCGCCGCTCCAGCGCGGTGCCCGAAGAGCTCCGACTCCAGCAGGGAGGGGTGCAGGGCCGCGCAGTTGACCTTGACGTAGGGGGCGGCCTTTCGCGGCGAGAGCTCGACCACCGCGTCGGCGAAGCGCTCCCGACCCGTGCCGCTCTCTCCGGTGATCAGCACCGGCAGCTCATAGGGCGCGACCTGCTCCACCAGCTCGTAGAGCGCGACCATGTTGGGGGCCCGCCCGATGATGCCGGCGAGGCTCCGGCGCTGCGACAGCGCGCGGCGCATGGCGTGGTGCTCGGAGAGATCCTCAAACAGCTCGATGCCCACCAGCGGCGCGCCGTCTGGGCCACGCACCACGATCATGCGGGTGCGCGCGTGCAGCACCTGATCGCCATCCGCCCCTCGGTAGAAGAGATCGAGCGACGCGTTCTCCGGCCGGCCCGACAGGATCTCGTTGAGGGGACACTCCAACAGGCAGCTCGGCGAGTTGAGCGAGTCGCGGCAGAGATGCCCCACTCCATCATCGGCCGCGTAGCCGAGGAGGTCGCGGGCGCGCGGGTTCATGCGACGAACCCGACGGGACTCGGCGTCGATGACGATGACGCCGTCCGAGGCCGCCTGAAGCAGCGCGTCTACCAGAGGGTGGTCGAGGACGCCGTCGAGATCGGCGTCAGGCAGCGTGATGTCCATGGGTGATCCGCAGGCTCTGCAGAGCCGTACCAGGGGTCGTTCGCAGCCTAGACCAGCCTGTTGATCTCTGCAACAATTGGTGTTGCGGTCTGCAACGGGAAAAAATTGCGACGAAACAGACTGTTTGGCATCAAGATTCCTTGCCAAAGAGCACAGGGTTTGCATATCCTTAGGGACCGCCCCCCCCGGAGTACCCATGGACCGCATCACTGTCGAAGAAGAGCGTGACCTCGCCCGCCGCATCCGCGCTGCCGAGCGCGAGGCCCGTGGGGCCATCGCCGGCATCGATTCTGCCGAAGACATCCTGCGTCGCCGCCCCACCCGCAACGAGCGCACCCGCGCCGGCGCCATCGACCGCTTGGTCGAGGCCGTGGCCGCTTGTGAGGACGAGGCCCGGGTCGACGCCGAGGTTCGGAAGTACGTCAACCAGGCCAAGGGCCACCTCGCCGAGGCCGAGTCGCTCCGCTGGGAGCTCGCCATGTCGGCCCGCCGCATCGCCCGCGGCGAAGCCCGCAAGCTGGCCTGCTCGCTCCTCGGCGAAGAGGACCTCGAGCAGGAGGGTTTCGTGGGCCTGCTTCGGGCCGCCAAGCGCTTCGACCCCGACCGCGGCATTCGCTTCAGCACCTACGCGCGCTGGTGGGTCCGGGCCCAGATGACCCGCGCCCTCGAGACCACCGGCCGCATGGTGCGTCTGCCCGGCGGCGCCGTCGAGCAGATCCGCAACCTGGCCCGCGCCGCCGACCGCCTCGACCGCCAGACCGACAACTGGACCATCGAAGACCTGGCCGAGGAGGTCGGCATCGAGGTCAAGCGCGCCCGCCTGCTGATGCGGCAGGGTGGCGTGGTGAGCATCGACCAGCCCGACGACGACGGCCTGTCGGTCGGTGACCGCCTCGCAGGCAGCGGCCGCGACGTGCACCCCGACGACAACGCCATCAAGTTCCAGGCCCTCGAGAAGGTGCAGGAGGCCTTCGGCGACCTGCTCGACGAGCGGGAGCGCTACATCCTGGTCAACCACTACGGCCTGCATGGCAAGGACGCCCGCACCATGGCCGACATCGGCAAGTCGATGGGCCTGTCCCGCGAGCGGGTGCGGCAGATCGAGGTCGGCGCCCTGCAGCGGCTGCGCGTCGCCATCTAATCTGCACATTCTTCGTATAGGCTTTTCGAGGCGGGCTCCGGCCCGCCTCATCGCGTTTCAGGCTGCAGCCGAGTCGCGGTTTTGCAGCCTTTGTCGTTGACTATCAGCGGACGACGCCTGCGAGGTTGCGCTCTGCAACGGCTGAGGGGTCCCCTGCACCGAGCCCGCCCAAACCGCCCCGAGACGGACGCAGCAGACCCATCGAGAATGGCCACACTGCGACCATTCTGACCACCCATGCCCCATCGGTGCCGGCGCTGGGTGCGGACTGCACAGCCTTGTACACACTCGCGGGTGCGCCGCCGTCACGCACAAGAATGCCCCGATGCAGTTCGCAACGGGGCCTCGACGCGCAGCCACCAGCGGCGCGTGGGCCGCTTTCACCGCGCGGGATCAGTACTGCGCGGTCAGCGTGGTCTGCGTGATGACCGCGTGGTCGCCGTTGGCTGCCACACGGGCGAGCTGCAGGGTCTGACGGCCGATGGCCATCACGACCAGCTTCTGGTCGGCCACCATGGCCCCCGGGGTGACGACGATCTCGCGACCGTCCGCGAATCCCAGGATGGCGCGGGGCGGCTGCGTGTCGGGCAGCGTGCGGACCAGGCGCACGGGCCACGTGGAGGCCGCTCCGGCGTGGTGGGCCTGTGCC
>JBDQIL010000320.1:0-5636 GCA_040264415.1 Myxococcota bacterium | reverse complement strand
GGGCGTCGGCGCCCTCGGATCCACGACGCAGCGACCCCGGCCGACGGGCGCCCTGGAGGGGGCGCGCCGCGGGCCGGGGCCAGGGCAGGGTGCGGTGCTGGGCGGTCAGTCGGCGCCTGCCATCGGGTGCACGGTGACCTCGATGTCGATGACGTGCCAGGCGCCGGATCGGGCGTCTTGGATGGACACACCGTCGATGATCCCGGTGCCGGGGTCGTACGAGATCTCTGCCTGCGCGCCCATGCCCAGCAGCGCGCCCGCCTGCCAGAAGTCGCGGAAGGCCGTGCCGCCGTCGATGACCGGCTCGCCATCGGCCGCGCCCGACGAGAAGGCGCCGGCGCGGATGTGCTGGACCGCCTCGTGCGGGTCCACCTGCGAGAAGGCGAGGTGGGTGATGCGGACCAGGTCGTAGGACATCGGGCCCATGCGTTCGAAGCGGGCGCACTCCGACTCCAGCTTGGCCAGCGCGGGGGTCTGGGCCACCTGCTGGTGGGTGAAGACCGGGCAGCGCATGGCGTCGTCGTCGGGCCGCACGCAGATGTCGGTGTCGTTCATCTCCACCGGACCGCAGACCGGCGCCTCGATCGTGAAGTCGATCGGCCCCACCCGCACCGGGATGGCGTGGCCGCCGGGCCCCTCGCGTCGGGGGAGAGGGTCTTGGCGGCGGCCGCGATGGTGTCGCCGGCGGGGGCCTGGGCGGCCTCGTCGCAGGCGACGGTGGGGATGACGGCGGCGAAGAAGAAGGCGCGGGCGGTGTTCATGGGAGTCTCCGGTGGGGGCTGCGCGGGATGGTGCGCGCTCCTCTCGAGTGCAGGGGCCGTGCCAGGCCCCGGGGCGAGGGGCCCTCTCCCGCTGCCCATCGCCATTGTGGAGGACTGGAGGCCACCGTGCGCGGCGCCCACGCGCCGTGCCGCGTCCCATTGTGATCCATTTTTGGTCCAACATGAAACAGTGCGCCGGTCCGCTCGTGGGCGGTCGCGGCGCTATGGAGCGCGGCAGGAGGTGTCATGTCGCGCGCACCCTGGATCGTCGGCTCGGCCTCGCTGGCGCTGTTGGCGGTGGTGGCGGGCCTCTGGGCCACCTCGCCGCTTCGGCCGGTGGCCTGGGACGCCCCCACCGACCCCGGCTACACCGGCGCCTTCGCCGAGAACACCGCGCTGTCCGAGCTGCGCACCATCGATCTGGGGGGCCCAGAGGGCCCCGAAGACGCCACGGCGGGCCCCGACGGCACGCTCTACCTGCCCACCGGCAGCGGCCGACTGCTGGCCCTCGACCCCGCCACCGACCAGCTGCGACCGGTGGCCGACACCGGGGGTCGCCCGCTGGGTGTGCAGTGGGATCCGGTCGGCGGTCGGCTGCTGGTGGCCGACGCCTACCGGGGCCTGCTGGCGGTCGACGTCACGACCGGCGCGGTCACCGTGCTGGCCGACGCGGTCGACGGCGAGCCCATCCTCTACGCCGACCACCTCGACGTGTCGGCCGACGGCCGGGTGTGGTTCTCGGACGCGAGCGCGCGCTGGGGCGCCGAGGCCAACGGCGGCACCTGGCCGGCGAGCCTGCTCGACATGATGGAGCACGGCGGCCACGGGCGCCTGCTGGTCTACGACCCCGCCACCCGACAGACCACCGTGGCCCTCGACGGCCTGCAGTTCGCCAACGGCGTGGCGGTCACGCACGACGGCGCCGCGGTCTTGGTGGTGGAGACCGGCGCCTACCGCGTCGTGCGGGTGCCCACCGACGGCGGCGCCCCCACCGTGCTGCTCGACAACCTCCCCGGCTTCCCCGACAACCTGCGCCGCGGGCGCGATGGCCGATACTGGGCGGGCCTCATCTCGGCCCGCTCCGGGTCGCTCGACGCGCTGTCCGGCGCGCCGGCGCTGCGCCGCGTGGTGCAGTCTCTCCCAGACGCCCTGCGGCCCCAAGCCGTCTCCTACGGCCACGTCTTCGCCTTCGACGATCACGGCGCAGTGCTCACGTCTCTGCAAGATCCCACCGGCGCCTACCCCAAGACCACCGGCGCCCTCGAGACGGCCGACCGCCTCTGGATCACCAGCCTGTCGGCCGACCGGGTGGGCTGGGTGCCGGCCCCGCGCTGAGGGCCCCCCCGAAGGCGAGCGGCCGGCGCCCCCCAGAGGAGACGCCGGCCGCCGGGTTCACCGTCTCTGCGCTCAGCCGTCGGTGCGGACGTACTCGAAGTCGACCGTCTGGCGGTTGATGCCCCGCCGCGGCGCCGCGATGTAGTTCGCGAACTTGCCGGGCTCGAGCACGGGCTTCATGAGGCTGTTGACGTACTCGCGGTCGCTGTCGGTGGGCAGCCAGTCGTCGCGCTTGGCCTCCCAGGCCTCCTCGCTGATGAGCTCGCCCTCGAGGTTGAAGTGCGCGTCGGCGTAGATGCCCTGGCGGCGATGGAAGCGGGTGGACGGGAGCGTGATCTCGAACTCGCCGAGGCCCTCGTCTTCGAGCGCCTTGTTCCACCGACGCACGACCCGCTCGCAGTCCGCGGCGTACTGGCCGCGCAGCTCCTCGTTCATCGCGTTGCGGAGCGGCACCGACTCGCCCACAAGGCGGCCGTCGCGCACCTGCAGGATCTCCCGGAACTGACCCAGAGCGGAGTGCTCGTCGTAGTCCTTGGCTTCACGCCAGCGCCCCTTCAGGCCGTTCCCGAAGAAGTCGGCGGCGTTGGTGCTGACCTCGGAGCCGAACAGGTCGATGGAGTACGAGAACCAGTAGTTGATGTACTTCTGCACCGTGGGCAGGTCGATCCCGCCCACCTCGCGGGGGTCGCCGTTCGGGGCCTCCTTGGTGAGCTGGGCCGCGCGGCGGATGATGCGCTCGAGCCCCGACTCGCCGACGAAGAGGTGGTGGGCCTCTTCGGTGAGCATGAACTTGCAGGTGCGGCTGAGGGGGTCGAAGGCCGACTCGGCGAGGGCGCCGAGCTGGTACTTGCCGTCGCGGTCGGTGAAGCAGGTGAAGCAGTGGAAGGTCAGCCAGTCGGTGCAGGGCTGGTTGAAGGCGTCGAGCATGCGCGGCTTGTCGGCGTCGCCGGCGCGGCGGGCGAGCAGCTCGTCGGCCTCGTCGCGGCCGTCACGGCCGAAGTAGGCCTGCAGCAGGTAGACCATCGCCCACAGGTGGCGTCCCTCTTCGACGTTGACCTGGAACAGGTTGCGGGCGTCGTAGAGGGAGGGGGCCGTGGCGGCGAGGTAGCGCTGCTGCTCGACCGACGCGGGCTCGGTGTCGGCCTGCACCACGATCAGGCGCTTGAGCGTGTTGCGGTACTCACCCGGCACCTCGTCCCAGACGGGCTTTCCGGCGTGGTCGCCCGCGGGGATGGTGCGGCCCTCTTCCTTGTCGGAGAGGAAGATGCCCCAGCGGTACTCGGGCATGCGCACGTGACCATAGTTGGCCCAGCCGCCAGACTCGGTGGAGATGGCCGTGCGGAGGTAGATCTCGTTGGTGGAGAAGACCTGGGGCCCGACCGACTTCCACCAGTCGAGGTAGGCCGGCTGCCACTTCTCGAGCGCCTTCTTGAGGCGTCGGTCGCTCGAGAGATCCACGTTGTTGGGGATGCGCTCGTCGTAGTCGATGTGTGCCATTTCAGGTCCTCCGGTAGTCGAAGACCGGCCGCTCGGGGTGGCCGTACAGGGTGAGGGCGCCGCGGTCTCCCACGGCGTTGGGGCGCTGGAAGATCCAGTTCTGCCACGCGCTGAGTCGTCCGTAGATCTTGGTCTCGCAGGTCTCCTGACCGCCAAAGCGCAGGTTCTGCTCCATGCCGGTGAGCGCGTCGGGCGACAGGCTCACGCGCTCCTCGACGGCGATCCGAACCTCGTCTTCGAAGTCGATGTCGTCGAGGGCGGCGGTGACCAGGCCCAGGTCGCCGGCGTCTTCGGCGATGATGGGGCCGTCGGCCGACGCCGCGAGGGCGCGGCCGGGGGCCTCGGGGTCGCCGGGGAAGCGCACCGCGAGCCGGGACAGGCCGTTGGCCATCGGGAAGACGCCGCCGTTGACGCCGGAGAGCCGGACGGCGTTCTCCTCGTCATCGTCCATGAACATGTACGAGCGGTCGGCCGCCAAGGCCATCTCGAAGACCGAGCCGTAGAAGCAGTGGCCCTCTTCGATGAGGGCGAAGACCGACTTGGCCATGTTGTCGAGCTTGCGCAGGGTGCGCTTCTGGAAGTGGTGGACCTCTTCGAGGAACCAGTCGTCGGCGCGACCCGCCTGAAGCCAGGCGTCGTGGGCCAGCACGGCCTCGGGGTCGCCTTCGGTGCGCAGCACCAGCACGCCCACGTCGAGGTGGTTGACCCGCAGCCGCAGCAGCGCGTCTTCGAGCTCGCGGAAGGCCCGCAGCGACCACGTGTCGGCGCCGCGGGTGGGGTCGGCGTCCGGGCCCTTGAAGGTGACGTTGGCCACTCGGTCGTCGATGGCGACCGTGACGTAGCGGTAGGACCACCCCTCGTCGGACGGGGCCCGCTCGAGGGCCGGGAGCGCGACGCCGGGGCCGGCCCGGTTGGGGAACTTCGCGGCCATCTCGTCGGCGGCCTGTCGGGCGACCCCGGCCACGCCGTCGTCCCACTTGGAGCGCGGGAAGGTGTCGTCGACGAAGTCGTACTTCTTGGCGTCGCGGGCGCGGAAGCCCTCGGCCTTGGTGCAGAAGACGTCGGCCATGTCGCGGCGGATCTTGCGCTTGTCGGTGATGCGGGTGAGCCCGCCGGTGCCGGGGAGCACGCCGAGCAGCGGCACCTCGGGCAGCGACACGGCCGCGTTGCCGTCGTCGATCAGGTAGATGCGCTCACAGGCCAGGGCGAGCTCGTAGCCGCCGCCCGAGGCCGTGCCGTTGAGGGCCGCGATGTAGAGCTGGCCGCTGTGCTCGGTGGCGTCTTCGAGGCCGCAGCGGGTCTCGTTGGTGTACTTGCAGAAGTTCACCTTGAAGGCGTGCGGCGCCATGCCGAGCATGCGGATGTTGGCGCCGGCGCAGAAGATCTTGTCGTAGCCGCCGGTGACCACCACCGCGCGCACCTCGGGGTGCTCGAAGCGGAGCCGGGTGGCCGCGTCGTTCAGCTCGATGTCGACCCCGAGGTCGTAGCTGTTGAGCTTGAGGTCGTAGAGCCCGTCCCACAGGGGGTGGTCTTCTTGGATGCGCATCGTCAGCGTGGCGATGTCGCCGTCCACCTGAAGATCCCAGTGGGCGTAGCGAGAGGGGTGGGTCTCGAAATCCACCGGCGGGACGTCGTGGTACTTGGCCATGGGGAGGGCTCCGGGGCTGGTGGTCGCAGTATAGTGCAGCTGTGGGGGGTGGTCAATCGAAATCGGGTGCAGTATACTGCAGCAGTTGGAGGCGCTGCCATGCTGCTGCACACCCTCGGCCGGCGGCTGCGCGCCCGGCGCCTCGGCCTGGGCCTGACCCAGCAGGATCTGGCCGCCCAGGCGGACGTGTCGCCCCGCTTCCTGGTGCAGCTCGAGAAGGGCGAGGGCAACATCTCGGTGCAGCGCCTCGCCAGCGTCTGCGCGGCGCTCCGGCTCCCCCTCGACGAGCTCTTCGCCGGGCTGGGGGCGGGCGGCCTGTCGAAGGTGGCGCTGGTGGGCCTGCGGGGCGCCGGCAAGTCCACCGTGGGGGCCGCCCTGGCCACGCAGCTCGACGT
>JBDQIL010000319.1:0-5643 GCA_040264415.1 Myxococcota bacterium | reverse complement strand
CCCACCCCCCCCCAGCCGAGGGCCCCCGACGTCGAAGGAGCTTGACGAACAGCGAAAAACTGAAGAAGTTGGCCCCCCGACCGTCCGAGCGCGCCCCAAGAACGTGGAGGAAGCATGACCCGGTTCCCGGTTGCCCTGATCCTGGGCGCCCTCTCTTTGCCCGCCCTCGCTGGCCCGCAGCGGGCCCTCGTCGAGGCCCAGCTCGACGGGATCGAGCAGCCCCCGACCGCGGAGAGCCTCAAGGCCATCCCGGGCGTGGTGGACGAGCTCCTCGAGATCGCCCAAGACGCGGACGCCTCGCGCACCCACCGGGCCAAGGCGGTCCACGCCCTGGGGCACTTCCCCCGGGCCGAGACCCGCGCGGTGCTTGAGTCCGCGCTCCTGGGCGACGACGCCAAGCTGGCTCGGGGCGCCGCCTACGCCCTGGGCAACGGCTGGGGAGACGCCGCGGTCCCCACGCTGCGCTCCGCGCTCGCGTCGTCCGACACGCAGCTCCGCATCGCGGCGGCCGCGTCCCTCGGCAACGTGGGCTCGGCCAAGGCCCGCGTGGCCCTTGATGAGCGCCTCACGGTTGAATCCGTCCCCGCCGTTCGCGAGTCCATCCAGGCCTCGATCACCCGCACCGGCGACCGCTAAGCCGCCCTGAATCGGAGCCCATCTCATGCGCACCCCGACGCTCACCACAGCGCTGCTGGCGGGCCTGGTACTCGCCGCCTGCAAAGACGAGCCCCCCGTTGTCGAAGAGCTCGGCTCGTTCGAGACCGACACCGGCGGCCTGACCCCGCCCATCCCCGTCACGGTCGGCGAAGACGCGCAGTCCGTCTTCATCGGCTGCGGCTGGGACGCCCAGTCCGGCGACCTCGCCACGGCCTGGGAGATCAAGAAGCCCAACGGCTCGTACTACTACGTGAACCCCGACTTCCATGAGAGCGCCGGCTCTGACGGCGGCAAGCCCATGCGGGTCGGCGTCCACGAGCAGTACCTGCCCATGCTCATGCCGGTCTCCCCCCAGGCGGAGATCACGCCGGGCGACTGGGAGCTTCAGGTGTGGGTCGCCTCCGGTGGCCAGAGCCGCACCGTCGATTGCACGAAGGTCGAGCGCGTCGCCGACGTCCCCGACACCGCCATCATCGACGTCGAGCTCATCTTCGTCGGACTCGACGGGGTCAACGCCGGCAACGCCGACGGAAACGGCGACGTTCAGGACATGCTCACCGCCCTCGAGCGGATCTGGACCGACGCAGGCCTCGGTCTGGGCGACGTCACCTACAAGAACTTCTCGGGCGACACGGCCAAGTTCGCGGTGATCGACAACGACTCGTCCGAGCCCTACGACCTCTACAAGACGGTGCCTGACAGCGTCGGCCAGAAGCTCGTCATGTTCATGGTGCAGGAGATCACCTCGTCGGATGGCGCCATCATCGAAGGCGTCGCGGCCGGTCCGCCGGGGGCCGCCACCCTCGGCGGCACCGCGAAGTCCGGCATGATCGTCGGTGCCGACACCCTGGGCGACGACCCCGGGCGCGTCGCCCAGGTCGCTGCTCACGAGGGCGCCCACTTCCTGGGGCTCTTCCACACCTCTGAGAAAGACGGCAGCGCCAATGACCCGCTGCAGGACACCCCGAACTGCTCCGGCAGCGACGACGCCGACGGAAACGGACAGCTCCTCCCCGACGAGTGCGACGACGGCCAGAACCTGATGTTCTGGGCTCCGCCGTCCAGCTCGAACAACCAGCTCTCGTCGAACCAGGGGTGGGTGCTGCGCCGAAACCCGGCCGCGCGATAGGCTGAGCAGGTCGACCGCGGTCGGGTTCTCGGGTCTCTGCCCCGGGGGCTCCCCGCCGCCACCGGAGCTCTCCCCATGGTCCTGTTCGCGCTGATGATGCTGTGGAGCATCGCGTGGGCTGGAGGAGCCCCCCCGACGGCGGGTGCCGGCGACGACGAGGCGCGGCAAGAGAGCCGCCCGGTGACCCTGCGGTCGGTCGAGCAGGCCGCAGACGTCGAAGACCCCCGCGCCCTCATTCGAGCGGGCAAGCACTGGCTCGCGAATGGTGACCCAGAGCTCGCGCGCTCCCTCTTCGAGCTGGCGGTCGAGCGCAGCGAGCTCCTCCGCTACACCACCCTGCGCAGCTACATCCGCGAGGCCCTGGTCTTGGAGCGGATGGGCGAGGTCGAGGCGGCCCGGACGGCTTGGCGGCGGGGCTTCAGCGACGACGTGCAGACCACGCTGGTCGCGCTCCGCATCGCCAGCGAGCACCCCGACCGCCAGGCGCTGTTCGACGAGGGGATCGCGCACGTACGCGGTCTGGTCGAGGCGGCGAAGCGGGGCGACCCAGCGGTCTTCTACACGACGACAACGGGCGCCCCGCGGCACCTCGAGGTGCTCGACCTCGACGCGGTGCTGGCGCAGCTCCGCGCCGGCGATGGTGGCTTTCGCTACTGCTACATCGAGAACCTCGACCTGACCGACTTCCCCTCCGAGCAGCTGCCCCCGTCGATCACCTTCAACCGCTGCGTCATCGGCAGCATCAAGATCCCCGACAAGGACGTCCCAGACCTCACCATCCGCGCCATCGTGCTCGGCGACACCGACCTGGGCAAGACCTGGGAGGGCGAGGTCAACAAGTCCAAGGCGGTGCCGGGCAGCCGCTTCGGATCCCTGATGATCCGCGACAGCGTGCTCCTGGGCCGCGCCGGCTTTCAGGAGATCACCGTCTCGGGGCGCATCGCGTACTTCGTGCTGTCGAGCTTCGAGAAGCTCGCCGACTTTCGCGACACGACCTTCGAGGGCCTCACCGACTTTCGCTTCTCCATCTTCGGGGGCGGAGCCAACTTCAAGGAGGCCCACCTCAGCGAAGACGTCTACTTCGGCCACACGCGCTACCTCGACGACACCACCTTCCGCGGGATGTTCAGCGCGAACGATGTCTTCTTCGACTCCACCCGGTTCGAGAAGGCCGCGCACTTCGACCGCTGCGAGTGGGCCCGAGACATCACCTTTGAGAACAGCCACTTCCAGGGCCCCGTCACCTTCCACTCGAGCTCGGTGGGCGGGCGCCTCAACCTCAGCCGGTCGGTGGTCGAGGACACCCTCGAAGTCAAGGAGATGCACGTCGGCGGCATGGACCTCATCGGCGCCTGGCTGCGGGGGGACACCTCGTTCATCGACGTCCGGTTCGACGGGAAGGTGCGGTTCTCACTCGACGACATCACGCGCGCCCAGCACCTCAGCGACCCCACGCCCCTCCTGCCGCTGTACCGCGACTACCAGGGGGACAAGGACGCCGAGGAGCCCCTCACCCGGAAGTCCAGCTACGGGGTGGAGCACATCGACGACCTCATCGCGCGGGTCGACGGCAACCTGAGCTTCGCCAACTCGGTCTTCTGGGGCTTCCTCATCTTCGAGCGCGTGCAGTTCGGCCTGCCCGGAGCCGACACCACCGCCGAGTTCTACAACACGCAGTTCAAGGGCGAGTCGCACTTCGAGCGCACCCGCTTCCACTCTGTCGCCGACTTCACCACCATCTTCGGCAACGAGCTCTCGTTCTACGAGGCCGAGTTCCAGCGCAGCCTCATCTTCGACGACGCGAACGTCTCCGGGCGCGTCACCTTGACCGACGCGACCTTCGCAGACGGCGCCGACCTCAGCTTCTACGGCGCCGAGATCGCCAGCTTTCAGGTGGACCGCGACCAGATCACCGAGGGCGGCGAGAGCCGGCTGTTCTATCAGAGCTGCGCCGAAGGGGCGCCCATTCCGCCCACCGATGTCCGCATCGCGCGGCTGCGGCGCGAGCACTCCATCTCCGAGGCGTCCATCCGAGAAGCCTGCCACGACCGATTGATTGACGAATACGTCAGCTTGAAGTCGAGCTTTGGCGACCGCGCGATGACCTCGGACGAGGACTGGGCCTACTGGTGGGTCAAGCACACCGAGCTCATGATGGCGGTCCGGCACGGCTCCTGGTGGGACCGGGCATGGAGCGCCCTGTTCATCTGGCCGCTCTTCGAGCTCAGCTTCGGGTGGGGGGTCCGCCTCGGCAACCTGGGCATCTCCCTCGCCTTCTGGACCGTCTTCTTCGCGTGGGTCTACCGGCGCTTCTGCCCCGACACCGTGGTGGTCTACGACGGCCGCGACGTGCCGATTCGAGAGGTGCCCTTCCACGGGCTCATCTACATCTCGCTGCAGAGCCTGGGGGCCTTCAACACCGGCTGGGACTTCGGGGAGGACGACGCGCGGTTCCAGTACCTCAACACCGTCGAGACCTTCGTGGGCATCATCATCCTGACCTTCTTCGTGGGCGCCTACACGCGGATGATCCTGGCCTGATTCCCAGAGCCGCCGAGACGAAGAAGGCCCGCCCCCCGAGAGGGGGCGGGCCTTCAGACATCAGCGCCACCGCTACTCGTCGTTGACGCTCTCCATCCGGTTGTCTTCGGACTTCTGGAGGCTCTTTCCGCCCTTCTTCGGGGCATCGGCGGCGGCAGCGGCGGCCTTACCAGCCTCGCACTCGGTCTTGGCCTCACCCTCGAGGGTCTCGCAGTCGACGACCTCGTCGTCTTTGACCTCGGTCGCGTCGGGGGTCGGAGCGTCGTCGGCCCAGGCGACGGCGGTGGTCAGGCCGAGGGCGGCGAACACAGTCAACATCTTGTTCATGGCGCGTCTCCGAAGTGGGGAGCGGGTCAAACAGCGTCGGCGCCCCAGAGGCGCCGCACAACGCTGGTTACCATACAGCGACATCTGGCGACCGGCAACGGATGCAAGCTGGTTGTAAGCGGTTGAGGGACGACGCCCGGCTCAACGGGTGTCTCACCATCGAGCGAAGGGAGCAGGCGGCATCCAGCCGCCCCACCCGACGCTCGACGCCCAGCAGCCAATCCGGTAGGAGCCCGGCCAACGGAATGGGCTCCGCGCCCAATCCGGACCGCCCCGCCCCCTGTCCGGCACCCCTCAAGGAGAACCATGGTCACCACACTCACGCTCGGGCTCGTGCTCGGAACCGCGCCCGCTCACGCAGCCTCCTGCGACGCGCTCGCGGCCCAGGCCGACCGGCTGAGCGGGACTGGGCTCGCTGACGGCTTCAAGAAGCTCGCGAGCTGCGACAAGCAGCTGGCCGAAGACAGCTACGTCCGCTTCATGTCCAAGGCGACCGACGCCGACGCCCTGGTCGCGCTGTCCAACGCCGCCATCGACGCAGACGTGTGGAACCCCGTCTGGCAGCAGCTCGGCAAGATCTCCGACTACGACGCCCGCGACACCGTCGCCCGTGAGCTCGGCGCCTCCTGTGCCGAGTCCGAGAAGATGGTCAGCTTCCTGCAGGGCGCCTACTTCGGCCTGCGCGACATCGACTTCTCCAAGTGGAACGAGGCGTTCGTCGCCTGCGACGCGCCAGGCCTCATCTCCTGGACCGAACAGCAGGTCTCGAGCCCGCCCAACCGGGTCTTCGACGACAAATTCAACGCGCTGATGTCGATCTTCGTGCAGAAGCGCGGGGTCGAGTCCCTCCCCGTGCTCGCAGACGCAGCCGCGAAGGCCGCCGAAGGTGGGCCGTTCGACGCCATCCTCATCAAGATGGATGAGGCCGTGGCGCCGCCCCTGGGCAAGAGCATCGATCCGGGCCACCAGGCCAAGCTCGAAGAGTCGCT
>JBDQIL010000318.1:0-5649 GCA_040264415.1 Myxococcota bacterium | reverse complement strand
GCCCTCACCCGCGGGTGAAGCCCACGCCCACCTCGTCGAGCAGCAGCTCGACCACGCGCTTCTGCATCTGCACGCGCCGGTCGACGTCGAAGCCCATCCAGGTCTCGACGCAGGTGCCCAGACAGCCGATGTCGTCGACGATGACCTCGGTGGACGAGGTCGCCACCGGGAAGTGGTGGGTGGCCCAGCGCTCGTCTTCGTGAGGGAGCTCGGCGTTGAGGCGCTCGACCACGCGGGTGAAGGCGGCCGGGCAGGGGCGCACCCCGTAGACGATGGACTGCCCGAAGCTGGGTTGCACCTCGGGATCGTAGCGCTTGTGCGACTCGTGCAGCGTGGCCACCAGGGCCGGCCGCTCGTCTCGGATGAGGGCCATGAACCGGGCGGCCAGGCGGCTCTCCACTGCCGGGGCGTCGGGGTCGCCCGGGAAGCTGCGGTTGAGGTCGAGGCCCCCGGGGGCGGCCCGCTGCCGCGCGCGGTAGGCGGCGGGGTTCATGACGGGCACCACGATCAGGCGGCCGCGGGCGGGCCGCAGTCCCTCCTCGAGCAGCTCCTCCAGGGCGTGGACGCCTGCGATCTCGTCTCCGTGGATGCCGGCTTGCACCAGCGCGGTGGGGCCGCCCTCGGGTGCGTCGAGGACGTGCGCGACCACGGTGGGGTGCAGCAGGTGGACGCCGGGGGTCAGGGGCATGGCGGGCTCCGGGGCGGTCGGCTCAGGGCCCGGCTATCGCCGCCTCGGGGGCTGGGCCCGCGGCGGGTGGCTCGGACGCGATCAGCTCCACCCGCACAGCGCCCACGTTGGTCTGCACCACAGCTCGCGCGAGCAGGCGTCGGGGATCGTCGGTGACCCACACCCGAAAGCGCCCGGCCTGTTGAAGCTCGCCGCGGTGGTCGGTCTGGAGGTCGAGCACCCGCACGGAGACGGGGCCCAGCAGGTCGTGGTCGAGGCGCTCGGTGTCGACGAGGGTGACCCGGAGGGGTCGCGTCGTGCGGCCGGAGAAGACCGGCACGACCCAGGGCCCCGCGCCGTCGAGCGATCGGAGCGTCTGCATGGCCGCGATGGGGTCGAAGGCCCCCGGGCTGGGAGCGAGGCGGTCGGTCCAGGTGACCCACGCGCCCTTCTTTCGCTGGCCCAGCTCGACCACCACGCCGTCGGGTCCGAAGCGCTGGTCTTGGTCTTGATGGAAGCGGCCCTCGCGGAAGCGGGCCTGGTACCGCAGGCTGCCCTGTGTGGGCACCCAGGTCGAGGTGACCGTGTCGTCGAGGTCGTAGATCGGTCGGTACCAGGGGGCGCTGCGGGCGGCGCCGGTCGTCACCCAGGTCTCACCGTGTCGCTCGGTGGTGGCCTCGACCTGTCCGACCGCCACGCCGAGATACCGCACCTCCCACCGGGCGACTTCGAGGCTGGCGGGCTGCGCCAGGGCGGCGGTGATGAGGAGGGACGAGCCGAGCATGGTGCAGCCTACCCGCTTGAACCGGCCGTCGTTGGGGTAGACTGTGGGCACGAACCGGAGTCCAGATGCGCCTGCTCACCGTCATTCTCCTCTCATCGACCATCGCCTGCCGCACCGGAGACAAGGTCGAAGGGGGCGACGCCTCGCTCGACACGGGCGGGCTTGAGGGCGTCGACGCCGACGGAGACGGCTTCGCAGCCGAAGAGGACTGCGACGACACCGACGCCAACGTCAACGGCGGCGCGACCGAGGTCTGCGACGGCATCGACAACGACTGCGATGGCGAGGTCGACGAGGAGGTCACGAACACCTGGTACGCCGACGCCGACGGCGACACCTACGGCGACCCCGAGGCCCCGGTCGAGGCCTGCAGCCAGCCCGAAGGGGCGGTGGCCGCCGGGACCGACTGCGACGACGGCGACCCCGAGGTCTTCCCCGCGGCCTCCGAGCGCTGTGACGGCGTCGACAACGACTGTGACGGCGACATCGACGAGGACGTGCTGTCGGGCTGGTACGCCGACGTCGACGGCGACGGCTGGGGCGACCCCGAGGCCGCGGTCGAAGACTGCGACCCGCCGTCGGGCTTCGTCGACAACGCCAGAGACTGCGACGACACCACGGCCGCGGCGGCGCCCGACGCCGACGAGGTCTGCGACGCCCTCGACAACGACTGCGATGGCGACATCGACGAGCCCGACGCCCTCGACGCCGCCACCTGGCACGCCGACGCCGATGGCGACGGCTACGGCGACGCGGCCAGCCCCCAGGTGGCCTGCGACGCTCCGTCGGCCCACGTCTCCGACGCCACCGACTGTGACGACGGCGCCTTCGACGTGAACCCGGGGGCCACCGAGGTCTGCAACACCATCGACGACGACTGCGATGGCGACATCGACGACGCCGACGCCAGCCTCGACGCGTCCACGGGCGCCACCTTCTACGTCGATGGCGACGGCGATGGCTATGGCGACGCCGGCAACGCGGTGCAGGCTTGCCTGCAGCCGTCGGGGTCGGTCTCCGACGCGACCGACTGCGACGACGGCGCCGCGGCGGTGAACCCGGCGGCGGCCGAGGTGTGCAACAGCGTCGACGACGACTGCGACGGCGACATCGACGACGCCGACAGCAGCGTCGATCTGAGCACCGGCTCGACCTGGTACGCCGACAGCGACGGCGACGGGTACGGCGACGCGGGGTCGAGCAGCGATGCCTGCGTGCAGCCGTCGGGGTCGGTCTCCGACGCCACTGACTGCGACGACGGCGACGCCACCGAGAACCCCGGCGCTTCCGAGGCCTGCGACGGTGAAGACGACGACTGCGACGGCGACATCGACGAGGGCGTGTTGGGTGACGGCGCCGCCTGCCCGGCCGAGAGCTGCGACGAGGTGCTCGGCGACCAGCCGTCTGCGACCGACGATCTGTACTGGCTGGAGGGCACCAGCGGCAGCCTCTTCGAGGCCTGGTGCGACATGACCGAAGACGGCGGCGGCTGGACCCAGGTGGCCACCGTGGCCAACGACGGCACCCGCCGGTGGAATTCCCTGGCCGCCTTCACCGACACCACCACCTTCGGGTCGGTGTCCTCGGCGACCTCCTCCGACTTCAAGTCCGAGGCCATGAGCGAGGTCGAAGGCTTCGACCTCATGGTCATCACCGACGACTACGCCATGGCCTTCTACAGCATCCTGGGTGGCGCCGAGCTGGCCACCTGGATCGGCGATGAGTACGACACCGCGGCCTGCAATACCACGTTCGAGACCTCGGGCGCCGACTGGTACGACGGCCTCACCGCCGCCCAGGCCGCCGCCCAGAACGTCATCGTGCGCCCCCTCGACACCAACGCGAGCTGCTTCCCGGGCTCGAACGAGAACGCCCTGCTGGGCTTCCAGAACGCGAGTTGCTGTTGGGCCGGTGGGCTGGGCAACACGCCAGGCGGCCAGGCCATCTGGCGCCAGCACGACCTGTCGCTGCTGCTGGCGACCAGCATGTCGACCGCGTCGTGCACGGCTGGCACCTACCCGTGCAACGCCAACAGCACCTACATCGGCTACGGCAGCTTCTGCTACGGCACCACCTGCAAGGCGACCTTTGCCCAGGTCTACGTGCGCTGAGGGTGGCGCCAGCGCCGGTGCAGCCACCACCAGCCGTCGGGGTGGGCCCGCACCTTGGCCGACAGCCAGCGCTGGCTGGCCTGGGTGAGGGCGTGGATGGCGGCGTCGCGGTCTTCGGGCACCTCGAGGTGCAGCGGCTCGACGTCGAGGTGGTGCCGCCCGTCGGGGCCCAGCCGGGGCCAGAGGCCCACCACCGGCGGGCGCCGCCGCCAGACCATGCTCGCGAAGGCGGGAGACGTGAGGGCTGCGCGGCCCATGAACTCGGCCTCGACGCCGTCGTTGTGTCGCTGGTCGAGGAAGAAGACCACCAGCCGCCCCGCCTCGAGGGCCTCGTAGGCCCGCCCCATCGAACCGGACACCGGCAGCAACTCGAGGTCGGAGCGCCCGCGCTGCCATCGGATGAAGCGCGCGGCCATGCGGCTCGAGGGGGTCTTGACGAAGACGGTGACGGGACGGCGGCGGCCGAGGGCGACCAGCGCGAGGTCCCAGGCGGCCCCGTGCGCCAGGATGGCGACCCCGCCCCCGCGGGGCAGCGCGTGCCGAGGGGCCACGATCGCGTCGCGACCGAGCATCAGCTCGACGTAGCCCCAGGCCACGACCCCCACGGCGCGTCGCAGGTGGGCGTCGGGGGCGTCGGGGAGGGACGCGCGCAGGTTGGCTTGGGCGACGCGCCGCCGCACGGGCACCGCCACCCACCACAGCCACCCGAGCAGCCAGCGGACCAGGCGGCTCACGGCCCCACCAGGGTGGCGATGCGATCGAGAAGGGGCTGCGCGCCGGCGACCTCGAGGGTCATGCGGAGCACCCGGGCGTCGGCGCCGGGGGGCAGCCGGGCTGCGTCCTTCTCGGTGACGATGCAGCCTGGGGGCAGCGGTGGCAGCGGCCGGTGGTCGCCCACGAGCATCACGGGGTCGGGCATCACGCCCATCCGCAGCAGCGCGCACAGAGGCCCCTCGGGCCGGGCGAGCCCCAGGGCGACCGGCGTGGGACCGGTGGGGTGCCGGTCGAGGTGCGCGACCGCCCGGGAGCGCACGGTGGGCTTGAGCGGGGGTGCCGGGGCGCCTCGGGCGGGGTCGGGCTGCGGGTGCAGGCTGGGCGCGTGGTGGCTCCACAAGAAGTCGGCCCGGTGGAGGGCCGACCAGGGCTCGCGGCGGGTGCCTACCGGGATGGCGCCCTCGCCGCCGGGCCAGCGCGCGTCGAGGCAGACCACGTCGAGGTCACGGTGGAGGCGCCGGTGCTGGAAGCCGTCGTCGAGGAGCACGATCCGGGCGCCGGCGGCGGCGGCGGCCCGCGCGCCCGCCACCCGGTCGGGCGCCGAGACCACCGGGATGCCGCGACGCCGAAGCATCTCGAGCTCGTCGCCCAGGTCGTGGGTGGGCGGCCGATCGGGCCGCCCGATCCGCACCGCGGGCCCGGGGCCCCGCCGATAGCCGCGGGCGACCACCCAGGCGCCCGGCACCTGGGCGGCGAGCCACGCCACCACGGGCGTCTTGCCCACCCCGCCCGCGGCCAGGCCGCCCACGCTCACCACCGGCACCGGCGCGTGCTCGACCCGGCCGCGCCAGCCCCGACGGGCTGCGCCGACCGCCCGCACCAGGGGCACGAGCGGTGCCAGCCACGGGCGCGCGGGCTGCTCTCGGATGGCGACAGGGGCAGGCAGCAGCGCGAGGGCCCGGGCCGGCGCCTCAGAGGGTGGCGGAGGCGCCCGTCCGGCGTCGATGGCCGCGCGCAAGGCGCGCGCGAAGGCGGCGGGGGTGGCGTCATCCGCCACGTCGAAGGTGCGCGTGGTCGTCCAGGCGGCGGGGTTGCTCGAGCGGGCCGGCCCGGCGACCACGGGCAGCCCGGCGGCCGCAGCCTCTGCGGGAGAGTGACCGCCCAACGACGCGTCCCAGGTACCTCCGATGACGGCGCAAGCGGCCTGGGGCAGCAGGCTGGCCACCTCACCCATGGTGTCGAGCAGCAGGATCGGTGTGGTGGGACCGGCGCCATCCGTCAGCGACGAGCGCCGCTCCCACCGAAGGCCGGTCTGCTCGAGCAGGGCGGCCACGGCAGGCACGCGGTGGAGGTGGCGGGGGGCGAGCGTGAGG
>JBDQIL010000317.1:0-5659 GCA_040264415.1 Myxococcota bacterium | reverse complement strand
TCTTCGACGCGGCCCTCGCCGCCCGCTGAGCCGCCCCGTCAGGTGGGCGGGCTGAGCGCCAGCCTCGTGGCGCTCCAGCAACCGAAAGTAGGCGTGGACGTGGCCCACGGCCTCATCGACGTCTTGGCTGCGCAGCACCTTGGTGCGCAGCAACTCGGAGCCGTGGGGCAGCCCCCGCGTGAAGTGGTTGGCGATCCTCTTGAAGCGGCCCAGCGCGCCCTGGTCGGTGCGGGCGCGGGCGCGCATGGCGTCGAGGTAGCCCAGCAGCACGCGCTCTCGCTCGGCTGGCGTGGGGTGCGTGAGCGGCTCGCCGCGCAGGGTCTGCGTGATCTGGAGGAGGCTCCAGGGGTTGCGCATGGCCCCGCGGCCGACCATCACGCCGTCGCAGCCGGTGTCGGCGAGCATCCGGAGCGCCGAGGCCGGGTCGATCACGTCGCCGTTGCCGATCACGGGGATGGTCACCCGATCCTTGGCCTCGCGGATCTTGTCCACCTGTCGTTCGCCGCCGTACAGGTCGGCCCGCGTGCGCCAGTGGATGGTCAGGCCCTCGACGCCCTCCTGCTCGCACCGCCAGGCCAGTTCGGGGGCGTTGCGGCTGCCGGCGTCGAAGCCGCTGCGCATCTTGACGGTGAGGGGGATGGTGATGGCGGCCCGCACGGCCCGCACGATGTCGATGGCCAGGTCGAGGTCGCGCATCAGGGCGCTGCCGCCGGAGTTCTTGCACACCTTCTTGGACGGGCAGCCCATGTTGATGTCGCAGATGGTGGCGCCCAGGCCTTCAACCACTCGCGCAGCCTCGGCCATGATGGCCGGATCCTTGCCGTAGATCTGGACGGAGATGGGGCGCTCGTCGGGGTCGAAGGCGGCCATCTTCAGGGCCTTCGCGTCATTGCGCACGCCGGCCAGCCCCGCGCTGGGGATGAACTCGGTGCAGGTCAGCCCGGCGCCCCCGATCTGGCGGACCAGGCGGCGAAAGGTCAGATCCGTCACGCCCTCCATCGGCGCGAGGATGACGTTCGGGGCGATCACGACGTCGCGGATGCGGGTGGCGGTGGGCAGCATGGGCCCAAGTTGACCAGCGATGGGCAGGCCGTCAAGGGCGGGACCGCGCCGCCGGTGGGGTTATGCGCCCGCCATGTCTGCCTCCCGACCGCTCCCTCCCAAAGCCCGCAGCGTCACGCAGCAGGGCGCCCCCGACGGCTTCGTGCCGCCCACCTTCTACGCGCCCGAGGTGCTCCAGGGCGGGCACACGCGGCTCACCGTGTCCGGGCCGGCCGCGCGCCTCGAGGCGGCCCACAAGGCGCTCGTGGCCGCGCTCCAGCCGCCGCTCAAGTTGCTCTACATCCAGCTCACCGACCGCAAGACCGGTCAGCTGCCCAAGCCGGTGCAGCGGGTGGCGGTCGAGCTGCCCCGCGACCGCGTGCTCCAGGCCCTGCGCGACTACCGGCGCCTCATCTACCACGACGGCCGGCACCAGCTGTGGGTGCGCGGGAACGCTGGCGAGCAGGTGGTCCTCGAAGAGGTCGGCATGCTCTACGTCTACCCCGACGACTTCCAGTTCCGCGATCTGCTCGAGGGCTGCGGCATCCCCGAAGGAACGGGCGAGACGCTCGCCACCCGCGACTACATCCGGGTGGAGTTCTTGGCCGACGCCGACGCCGAAGAGGCCGCCCTCATCCGCGACCTCCACCTCATCGAGTGGGAGGGATGAGCCCCCCGGCCCTTACAGGTCGTTGAGGGCCCAGTCGTACGGCAGATAGCTGTCCAGGGTGACGCCGCTGGTGCCGCCGGCGCGGTGCTGGTCGATGAAGGCGGCCGCGCCGCCGTGGCTGGCCTCGAAGTCTCCGGCGAACCAGCTGAACAGCGTGGAGATCCCGTCGGGGCCGGCGCCCTTGCCGGGGTGGGCCAGGAAGCGGGCCGCCGCGGCGTCGAGGTCGGCGTCGAGGGTCTCGGGCTGCCAGGCGCCCGCCGTGATGTCGGGGCAGCCTACGCTGGCGCAGTTGATGCCCACGTGGATCCGGGCGTCCACCACGCCGCCGTCCCACAGCTCGTCGTGCCAGGCCCAGAGCTGGTCGGCGAGGGCCGGGTCTTCGACGTAGAGCTCGAAGGACTGCGGGTCGCCGCGGATGACGCAGTGCTCCACCTGGTTGAGGGTGAGCTCGAGCCCGCCGGCCTGCACGAAGGCGGTGTTGAAGAGGGCCCAGCCGTCCGACTCGACCCCGGGGTAGTCGGGGTCGGCCTGCAGGGTGGTGACGATGCCCTGCACCACCCAGACGTTGTACTGGTTCATCCAGAAGGCCAGCCGCTCGCCGCGGTCGGCCAGCGCGCTGGGGTCGACCGCGCCGAGGTTGGCCAGCGCGTCGGCCAGGGTGACCCGGGCCTCGGCCGACGCGAGGATGCCGTCGTAGTCGACCCCCCGGGCGGCGCCGCCGCCCCACTGCACGTCGGCGGTGTGGTAGCGCAGCAGGCCGTCTTGGGCGTAGTGCGCGAGCCGCTCGGCCTGCACCAGCTCGACGCGCGTGGCGAGCTCGACGTCGGCGGCGATGGTGTCGGTGGAGGCGTCGGTGAGCGCCTGCTCGGCTGGCACGAACTGCCCGCAGGCGGCCAGCAGGAGGAGGATCATGGGGGCTCCGGCTTCGGTCGGCCCCAGGATGCCGGGCAGCCCGGGCAGTTGCAGGCTCAGAGCTGGGTGGCGGTGACGGTGCCCTGGTATTGGGCTGTCGTGGTGGTGACGGTGACGCTGTTCCCGATATTTGCCCACGCGGTCGAGTACGCGGTCTGCACGGTGCCCTCGTGGGTGGCGAAGGCGAGGTCGACCGGCGTGGTCGAGTCGGGCTGCATGGCGAAGCCGACGCTGTGGCCCGAGGTGGCGCAGGTCCAAGCGGCCACCGTGGCGTAGGTGGTGCCGGCGTGGACGCCCACGCCGGCCGAGGTGGGCCCGTAGTCGCCGGCCCCGCTGCCGCTGTGGCCCATGCTCGACCACTCCACCGTCCAGCCCGAGCTCGACAGCGAGGCGTTGGACAGCACGTAGTAGTCGAGCGAGCAGGACGAGTCTGGGTCGAGCGTGAAGGTGAAGCCGTCGATCACGCCCTCGGCGGTGCCGGTGAAGATGTTGCCGATAGCGCGGTCGTCGCCGGAGGCGTTCGTGTCGGCGCCGCCGACATCCAGCGTGTCCGTGTCGCCGCAGCCGTCCGTGTCGCAGGTGAAGGTGGCGTCGTCTCCCACGCCGTAGATCCAGCCGGCGTCGGTGTTGGTGAGCCCCACCGCGTCGTTGTCCGTGTTTGGGGCGACGCGGCCGAAGTCGCATTCGATGGCCTCGAAGTCGATGCCACCCCCGCTGGCCGTGAGGAAGACCGCGCCGTCAGTCGAGCTGGAGGTGTTCTGGATGAAGCCGCGGGTTTGGGAGGCGCTGCCCTCGCAGGTGAGCGTGGGGGTCCCAGAGACGCCGTTGACGAAGGCGCCGCCGCCCTGCTGCGCCTCGTTGGCGGCCACGGTGGCGTCGATGAGGGCGATGGTGCCCGTGTCGTAGAGGTACAGCCCGCCGCCGTACGGCGCGTCGTTCTGGGTGACGCCCGAGCCCTGCTGCAGGGTGACCGAGCCCGAGCCGGAGACGAAGACGCCGCCGCCCGCCTCGTTCGCCACGTTGGACGACACGGACGCGGCGGTGAGCGTGATCGTGCAGTCGGTGGTGGCCAGGCCGCCGCCCACGTCGGCCGTGCTGGACGACAGGTCGGTCTGGTCGAAGGCCATCGTGGCGGTGGCGTCGCAGACCACCGCGCCGCCGGCGGTGTAGCCGAGGGCCGAGACGGTGTCGGCCGCGCCGTTCTGCAAGGTGATCTCGCCCACGTTCACCGTGATCCCGTCGGTCTGGACGGCCAGCACGTGGTCGGTGTCACCGCCGTCGATGACCGGCGCGCCCTCGACCACCACGAGGTCGACGTCGGCCGAGATCGTGAGGTTGGCGTACCAGGTGCCGTCACAGAAGTTGTAGGAGCCGGCGGCGGTGGCGGCGATGGTGTTGGGCGAGCCCGAGGTGCCGCCCGAGAAGGTGCTGGTGACGTCGGTGGTGACGCCGCTTGCGTCGGTGAAGCTGACCGTGCCCCACTGGTCGAAGGCGTCGTCGCAGTCGTTGTCGGCGTCGTCGCAGATCTCGGTGGCGGCGGGGTGGACCGCGGCGTCGCGGTCGTCGCAGTCGGATCGATCGTCCACCCGGCCCGACGGGGCGTCGCACCAGCGCTCGCCGAGATCGTCCTGGTCGCCGTAGCCGTCGCCGTCGTCGTCGGCGTACCAGGTGCGGCGGGAGGAGGGGTCCACCCCGGGGTCGGCGTCGTCGGCCGCGCCGCTGCAGTCCTCGTCGGTGTCGTCCGCGTCACACACCTCGGTTGCGCCGGGATGGATGGCCGGGTCGGTGTCGTCGCAGTCGCCGTCGTCGGCTGCCGCCCCCGGCGGGGCCTCGCAGGCCGCCACCGGAGCGTCCGTGCGGCCGAATCCGTCGTCGTCGTCGTCGGTGAACCAGAGGCCGCCGGTCGAGAGGTCCACGTCGTCGTCGGCGTCATCGATCTGGCCGTCGCAGTCGTCGTCCAGGCCGTTGCAGACCTCCGGCGCGCCGGGGTGCACCGCGGCGCTGGCGTCGTCGCAGTCGCCGTCGTCCACCGTGGTGCCGTCGGCGTCAGCGTCGGTGCCGCCATCGCCCCCCTTGTCGTCGCAGGCGAAGAGCAGCAGCAGGGATACGGGCAGGAGGGCGCGGACCAAGGGGCCTCCGGGGGACCTCCACTCGCCTGCCCGGCGGCGAAGTGCAGCGCGCAGCCGTGAAGGACGAGCAGGCCGGCCACCCGAGGATAGGCGGCGAGGCTGCGCCAGCCCCCCAGCAAGGTGGGCCGGTCGAAGCCCCAGTCGGGCAGCAGGAGGACGAGCGCCGCCACCAGCGCCATCCGCGCGCGCGGCGCCTCCTCCCACAGCACGAAGACCGGCACCGCCGCCAGCAGCAGGTGGTGGTCTTCGCCGTAGGGGGCGAGCAGCAGCGAGATCGTCGTCCAGAGGGCGAGGCCGGCGCCGGTCCCGGGTCGGAGCCGCCTGCCGGCCCACAGGGCGCTGCCCAGCAGCAGGGCCGCGCCCACCAGCCACGGGCCGCGGCCCAGGCCGGGGAGCGGCGGGTCGGGGCCGTAGATCGGGTGCGCGGTGGTGAGGTGGAGCGCCAGGCTGCGCCAGGTCTGGTAGGCGGTGGACAGCGCCGTGGGCGAGTCGGCCAGCTCTGCGCTCTGGACGAAGAGGAGGTGGTGCCAGCCGCCCGGTCGAGGCCGGGATGGAGGTGGCGCAGGTCTACCCCCTGTTGCTGGCGCTGCACGTCGTCGCGCTGGAGGGCTGGCGGCGGGACCGGCCCCGCCTCGGCGGGCTCGCGCTCGCTCCCCTGGTGTTGCTGCGCGGGTGGCACGGGCTGTGTCAGTCCCTGGGGTGGCTCGTGGCAGGTCGCTGGCGCGGCGCGACCTGGGCGGCGGCGGGCTTCGCGGCGGGCGCGCTGGTCACCCTGCCGCTGCTCGGGCTGGGCGGCTGGCACCACCTCCTCTTCGTCCAGAGCGCAGAGCTGGCCGACTCGCCCACGGCGCTGTCCACCGCCTACCAGACCTGGCGCAGCCTGGCGCTCCACCTCACCACCGCGCAC
>JBDQIL010000316.1:0-5663 GCA_040264415.1 Myxococcota bacterium | reverse complement strand
TCGGCGCCGTGCTCGGTCTCACTCTTGGAGCTGCCCATGTTCACCCGCCTCCTCCCGCTGGTCCTCCTCTCCACGGCCCTCTCGGTCGTGGCCTGCGGCGACAAGGCCGACGACGACGCGGGGTCGTCCTCGAGTGATGGCGACGGCAGCGACGGCAGCGACGGCAGCGACGGCAGCGACGGCAGCGATGGCGGAGAGGACCCCGTCGACGACGACGGCGACGGCTTCGTGTCGGTCGAAGACGGTGGAGACGACTGCGACGACGCCGACGCCAGCGTGCACCCCGGCGCCGCCGAGGTCTGCGACGGGCTCGACAACGACTGCGACGACGCGGTCGACGAGGAGCCCACGGACGGCTCCACCTTCTATGTCGACGCCGACGGAGACGGCTACGGCGACGCCGCCGCCCCCGTGGTCGCCTGCGCGCCGACCGAGGGCACCGTCGCAGACGCCACCGACTGCGACGACACCGAGCCCCTGGCCTGGACCGGCGCGGCCGAGGTCTGCGACGGCGTCGACAACGACTGCGACGGCGGGGGAGACGCCAACCGGGTCCCCAGCGACCACGCCACGCTCCAGGCCGCCGTGGACGCCCTGGCCGACGGCTCGGACATCTGCGTCGAGCCCGGCACCTACACCGAGCCGCTCGACCTCACGGGCCGCACCCTGAGCTTCACGGGCCAGCACGGCGCCGCGTTCACCGTGCTCGACGTGGGCAGCACCGCTCCCCTGATCACCATCGTGGGCGAGTCCGAGACCTTCGGGGCGGGAGACGCCAGCTGGTCGGGTTTCACCGTCACCGGGGCGGATCTCTCGGGCGCGGTCGACGGAGGCCTCGCCCGGGTCGAGGGGGGCACCTTGACCCTGTCGGAGGTGCGGTTCACGGGCAACCGCGGCGCCAAGGTCCCGGGGGTCGAGCTCGCTGGCCTGTTCGTGTCCGCGACCGACGCCAGCCTGACCTTGCAGGAGGTCGAGATCTCAGACACCTCCGTCGAGGTCGCGTCAGCCGAGGGCAGCGACGCCCTCCGAGGCGGCCTCATCGCCGTGGAGGGGGGCGAGCTGCAGCTCGACAGCGTCTCCGTCACGGGGCTGTCGTACGCGTCGAGCGCGGGGTGCAGCGACGCCTCGGTCGTGGGCGGCGCGCTGTCGGTCGCCGACGGCACCCAGATCGACGCGGTGTCCCTGTCGGTCACCGACAGCGCCATCGACTTCACCTGCTCGTCCAGCAACCACGCCGCGGCGGCCTGGCTGCTCCTGAACGGGGTCTCGGGTGAGCTGCTCGACGTGACCTTGTCGAGCAACGACATCCGCTTGTCGGGGGGCAGCCGCCGCGGCTACCTCTACGCCCACCTCGTCGCCGATGGGGGCGACGACGGCCTCGCCGTGACGGGGCTCGACATTAGCGGCAACACGATGGCGACCGACAGCGAGCGCACCAGCGTCCTCTACCCGGGCCTCACTGCCTCCGGGGCCGCCCTCTCCCACGTCACCGTGTGGAACAACAGCGCGACGGCCCGCCATGGTGGCTCCACCGAGACCGGCGGCGTCCCCGGTCTGATCGAGGTGTTCGAGAGCGATCTGGACCACCTCGACGTGCGCCACAACGATCTCGAGGGGGACGACTACGTCTCGGCGCTCCTCTATCTCGAGGCCTACTTTCGGGACGGCTCGCTGAGCCACGTCGTCGTCGCTGGCAACCGCGTCGAAGCCCCCGAAATCTACGGCGGCGCCGTGGACCTCTACGTCGAGGGCAGCACCCTGCGCGTCGCCAACGGCGACGTGGTGGGCAACACCTGGACGGGCCTCAGCCGCCGGTGGGTGGGCATGGTCAGCACCTGCCTCGACGGCGGCGAGGACGTCTTGTCCGTCTCCAACGTACAAGTGGTGGACAACGTGCACGACGCCGCCGAGCTCATGCCCTCGGTCAACAACGACTGCGAGGACGCCGGCTTGTCGTGGACGCACGGCAACCTCTCCGGCAACGTCAGCGCCGCGCCCACCTGGGGCGACCCTGCTGGCACCGACGGCAACATCAGCGCCGACCCCCTCTACGTCGACGTCACCTCGACCGACCCCACCGCCTGGGACCTCACCCTGCAGACGGGCTCGCCGGCCATCGACGCGGGCGACCCGACGCTCACCGACGACGACGGCTCGACGAGCGACATGGGCGCCTACGGCGGCCCCGGCGGCACGAGCTGGTAGCGCGGCCGGCCCCCTCGTCGCGTGGCCTCGTCTCTGCGTTGGGCGGCGGGGTCGATCGCAGCGGTCAGCCCGGTCTCGGCCTCAGTCGCAGCGGGAGCCCATCGAGTCGGTGCAGGAACAGCATGTTTCTGTAGCGGATGCGCTCGCGGGGCACGGCCAGCTCGGGCGTCTCGAAGCGCTGCGTCAGCACCTTGAAGACGATCTCGCCCTCGAGTCGGGCCAGCGGCGCGCCGATGCACGCGTGGATCCCCTTGCCAAAGGCGAGGTGCGGGTTGGGGTTTCGATCGATCTGGAGCGTGTCGGGGTTCGGAAACACCGACGGGTCGCGGTTCGCGGAGATCACCATGGGCATCACCGCTCCGCCCGCCGGGATGTCGACCCCGCGGAGCACCGTGTCCTCCTTCGCGTAGTGGAACTCGGTGCCGAGCGTGGGCCCGTCGAAGCGGAGGAGCTCCTCGACGGCGAGGGGGATCTGCTCGGGGTGGTCGCGGAGGTGCTCCCAGAGGTCGGGGTGCTCGAGCAGCGCCAGCGTGCCGTTTGCGATGAGGCTCACGGTGGTCTCGTGACCGGCGGAGAGCAGCAAGAAGGCCATGGCCACGAGCTCGTCTCGGCTCAGGTGCTCGCCCTCGTCCTCGACCTGGACGAGCCGGGTGAACAGGTCGTCGGTGGGCGCCACGCGCTTCTGGTCGGCCAGCTGCCCCATGTATCGCTGAAAGCAGGCCATGCCGTGCATGATGAGCGGCATGTTCCAGGGGGTGAAGTTGCGCATGATCTGCCACACCCACCGATGAAAGCGGCGGTGATCGGCCTGCGGCACGCCGACGAGCGCGGTGATGACGTGGATGGGGAGCGGGAGAGCGAGGGCGTCGATGAGATCGACCGCCGTCTGGTCGCCGATGTCGTCGCAGAGGGCCCCCGTCTTGGCCTCGATGCTGGGCGCGAGCTCCCGGATCATCTTGGTCGTGAAGGCCTTCGACACGAGCCTTCTCAGGCGGCGGTGCTGGGGGTCGTCGCTGGTGATCATGCTGTTCATGAACGAGGCGACGATCTTGGGGGTGGGCAGGGTGCGCCGCCCCGCCGGGCCCAGGGCGGTGTTCGTGGGGTCTTTGACGAACCGGTCGCGCGCCTTGAGCACCGCCTCGACGTCGTCGTAGCGGGTGACAAAGTAGAGGTCGCGCCCCAGGATGCTGCCCTTGTGGACCGGGTCGCGCTCGCGCAGGGTCGCGAACACGCGGTGAGCGTCGTTGTGGAGGGCCTTGGACCGGAGGTCGTGGCGGGTCGGGATGGAGCTCATTGAGGAGACCTCACGGTGCCGTGGAGAAAGAGCCGGACCACTGCGCGCGCGTCTTCAGCGGTGGGACGCTCGCCGTCGACCCGAGAGAAGAGGGCCCTGCCTGCCGCCAGGGAGAGCAGGGCCTGCGCGAGGAGGCGGGGCTCGCCCGACAGCTCTCCGCGGGCCACCCGGCGCTCCATGAACTGGGTGAGGCGCGCCCGCCCCGCTCGCTCGACCGCGACGAGCTCCGCGACCAGCGCCCGAGACTCGTCGTCCCCGCTCATGGCCAGGCCCAGCCAGGGCGCATGATCGTGGACCTGCGCGAGCAGGGCCGCGACGAGCGCCTGCAGGGTGGCCACGAGCGGAGCGCCCTCATCGAGCATCGCCAGCTCGAGCCGCGCGCGAGGGCCTCGCTCGACCGTGAAGGCGCGCAACAGGCCGCTGCGGTTCTCGAACAGGCGGTAGACGGTGGCGACGCCGACCTGCGCCTCGTCGGCGACCGCCGCGATCGTCATGGCGGGCAAGCCCGCGGTCACGGCGAGCGCGCCCACCGCGTCGAGGCAGCGCTCCCGCGGGGTGCGGGGGGTCACCCCGACCCCGGCTTCGCGCAGCGCCTGCTCGACCGCGCCGCGCGACTGGAAGCGTCGGTAGAGGGTGGCGCGAGAGACGCCGGCCTCCTTGGCCAGGCGCGCCATGGACCACCCCCCGTCGCCCCGCAGGCGGTCGGCGGCCTGGAGCACGGCCTCCATCACAGGGTCGTCGGTTTGGGTCATACAGTTTGATAGCATAGACTATCAAACTGTGTCAAGCCCGGGTTCGCATTCGCGCTGCCGGGGCCACGGGCGCGCAGGATCTCGCGGGGCGGCCCCCTCGTGCTCCCCCGCACCACCGAAGCCGCTACTTTGGTGGCCATGCAGCGGTCCTCCTCCCTCGCGCTTCGGGCGCTCGCCGGCCTGGCGGTGGCGGGGCTCGTCCTGGGCCTGGCAGAGGCCTCGCTCCGGGCCACGGGCGCGGTCGCGAACGACCGGGTCGCGTCTCCGTTGGCCTACCAGGCGGGCCACGGGGTGCACACCCCGGTCGTCCCGCTGCCTGGCGCAGCGCCCCCCAGTCGCCGGTGGGGCGTGTGGGGTCGGGCCGCCCCGCACGTCCCCGCTGGCCTCCGGGTGCTGGTGCTCGGCGGCTCCACCACCGAGGGCGAGCGGGTGGGGCCCTTCCAGGCCTTCGCGGGGCTGCTGGAGCGTGACCTCGCGGCCGCTCACGCGGGGCCGGTCGAGGTGCTCAACCTGGGACAAGGTGGCATCGCGGCCCGCCACGTCGCCCTCCAGCTCGACGCGGTCCTGACCGACGACCTGTCCGCCGCCGAGCGGCCCGACCTCGTGGTGGTCTACAGCGGGAACAACGAGTTCCTGGAGGTCCTGGGCCTCAAGCGCCTGCTGCCGCGCTGGTCGGCGTCGCAGGAGCTCGCCCGGCGGCGCCTCTGGCGGCTGCACCTCTACCGGTTCTTGGCCCGCCACCTCGCGCCTGCCCTGAACCGCTCCCCGGGGGAGCCGGGCGTGGCCCTCCGCGAGCAGCGGCTGACGGGCACCATCGACGCAGACGACCGGGCCTTGGTCGAGCGCCTCTACGCCGAGGCCCTCGGCCGGATGGCCCGTCGCGCCCGCGCCGCGGGGGTGCCCCTGCTGCTGACCACCGTCGCCGACAACCTCGAGGCGCACCCCGACCCCGAAGGGGGCGGCCGCGGGCCAGCGGCTGGCGGCGACGGGGTCCGCCCGCCGGCCCCCGCCGAGCTGGCCGCGCTGCTCGACGCGCCGGCCCCGCTGACCGCGGCGGAGTGGCACGCCCTCGGCGTCGGGCTCCAGCGGGCGGGCCGCGCTGATGAGGCCCACGCCGCGCTGCTGCGCGCCGAGCGCCTCGACCCCACCCCCCACCGGTCGAACCACCGCATGCGGGCCAGCGTCCTCGCGGTGGCCGACCGAGAGGGGGTCGGGGCGTGCGATGTCGCCCAGGCCCTCCGCGCCGCCGGCGCCATCGGCCGGGGAGCCTTCTTCGACGACTGCCACCCGACCGTCGACGGGCACCGGCTCATCGCGGACGCGCTGCGGGCCTGCATCGAGCGGCAGGGGTTGCTGCCCCTGTCGGGCGGGGTGGCGGGGTCGCTCGCGCCGCCCGCGCTGGCCCTCGACGG
>JBDQIL010000315.1:0-5683 GCA_040264415.1 Myxococcota bacterium | reverse complement strand
CGGTCTTCTTCCTCGACGCCGACGGCGACGGACACGGGGTGCCCGACCAGTCCGTCACCGCCTGCGAGGCACCCGACGGCTACGCGGCTCTCGCCGACGACTGCGACGACGACGCCGACACCACCTACCCGACCGCACCCGAGATCTGTGACGACGGCGTCGACAACAACTGCAGCATCATCATCGACTGTGACGACACGGTCTGTGGCGGCGATGGCGCCTGCGCCCCAGAGCTCTCCATGCTGAGTCGCTCGAGGGCGCCGACCAACGTAGCGGTCCCCGTCATCCTCACCGGCAGCGGCTTCGCGTGGGACACCGCCGGGACCCCGTCGGTCTCCGTGGGCGGCGTGGCCGCCACCGATGTGACCGTGGTGAGCCCCACCACCCTCGCGGCCACGTTCCCAGCCTCGGCGGCCCCGGGCCCGGTCGATGTGACGGTGACCACCGACAACGGCGACGCCACGCTCACCGGTGCCTTCTCGTACGCCGCGTGCATCTACGCGGCCACTGGGCGCGCCGCGGCGCGCGGCAGCCTGTATTGCATCGACGCCGACGACTTCTCGACCTTCGAGCTGGGCCCCATCGAGGCCCCCGACGGCCCCGTGGCCATCACCGGCATGGCCGTGGCACCCGACGGCACCATCTACGGAACCGAAGCGAACGACACCAGCCAATCGCGCCTCTTCACCCTCGACCCGGCGACTGGCGCCGCGACCGTCGTAGGCTCGCTGGTCGACAGCGACGACAACTCCATCTCGCACGGGAGCGTCTTCGACCTCACGTTCGTCGGCAGCAACCTCGTGGGCTGGTCACACGAGTACATCAACGCCACCGGCGTCCACAACGAGCTGGTGCAGATCGACCCCGCCACCGGGGAGAGCCTCTACATCACCGCGAGCGGCACCACCCCCAACGGGTACAGCGGCGGGCTGGCCAGCGACGGCGCAGGCACCGTCTACCTGTTGAACTCCGGGCTGGACGGCGCGCTGTGGTCGCTCACCACCACGGCCGCGACAGCCACCAGCCTGGGCAATCTCGATGACGCTGACCTGGCCAACGACGGCGCGACGGGCTTGACCTTCCACGACGGCACGCTGTTCGCGCTGGATTGCGACTACGGCGCGAGAGGCGTGTGCAACCTCGCCACCGTCTCGCCGACCACCCTGCGGGTGCTCTCGTCCACTCGCGGGATCAGCCTCCCGCCCGGGCTGAGCGCCATCGCCAGCCCGACGCCTTGACCCCGGGCCCAGGCCGCCCGCCCTCCACACGCCTCCGGAGACGACCATGAACCACTGGACACGGGCCGCCTTGCTGCTGGCCCTCCCCCTGTTCGCCTGCGGTGACAAGGACGGCGACGGTGACAAGGACGGCGACGGCGGCGCGAACGCGGCCGCTGACGCCGACGACGACGGATACACCACCGAGTTCGACTGCGACGACGACGACGCGGCGGTCCACCCCGGCGCCGACGAGCTCTGCGACGGCGTCGACAACGACTGTGACGGCGACATCGATGACGCCGACGACTCGCTGCTGGCCAGCAGCACCCAGAGCTACTTCGCCGACGCCGACGCCGACGGCCACGGAGACCCGACCGCTGCGGTGCAGGCCTGCGCAGCGCCCGCGGGCGCCGTCGAATCGCCAGACGACTGCGACGACGCCGATCCGGCCACCCATCCGGGCGCTGACGAGATCTGCGACGACGGCATCGACAACACCTGCAACCTGGTGTTGGACTGTGACGACACGACCTGTACCGCCGACGCAGCCTGCGCGCCGACGCTCGACGCCATCGCCCCGTCAACCAGCGACTACCACCACTCCAGCGAGGTGGTGCTCACCGGCACCGGCTTCGCGTGGGCCACGGCCGGCACCCCGACCGTGACCGTGGGCGCGCTCAGCGCGACCGACGTGGTGGTGGTGGACGATGAGACCATCACGGCGACGGTCCCGGCGGCCGCCGGGCCGGCCCGCGGAGACGTCAGGGTCACCAACGCCAATGGCGAGGCGACGCTGGCAGGTGGCTTCTCCTGGATCGACTGCTTGTACGCCGCGACCGGCCGAGGGGGCTCGGTCGGCAACCTCTACTGCATCTCCTCGTCCACCGGCTCCGTCACGACCATCGGGCCCCTGCCCGTGGGCCTCACCGGGTTGGCCTTCGCCCCCGACGGCACGCTCTTCGGGACCAACTCCTCTGAGGGCGATCAGGGGTCGCTCTACTCCATCGACCCCCGGACCGCAGCGGCGACCGAGGTGGGGCCGCTCGACTCGGTCGCGTCGGGCGACAACCACCGCTCCACCCCCGACATCACCTTCGTGGGCAGCACGCTGGTGGGGTGGTCCGAGACCTCCGTGGACGGGGGGCACGACGACCCCGTGCGGATCGACACGGCCACCGGCGCGGTCACCAAGATCGCGGTCCAGAGCGACGACTCCACATACAGCACAGGCCTGGCCCACGACGGCAGCGGCACCGTCTATCTGCTCGAGAGCGGGCTCAACGGCGACCTGTGGACCGTGGACGCGACCGATGGGGCGATGACCTGGCTGGGGGAGCTCGACAACGCGGCGGTGTCCGATCTCACCAGCTCGGGCGGCGCGACCTTCCACGACGGCACCCTCTACAGCCTCGCGTGTGAAGGCGGCGCCGAGGGCGCCTGCAGCCTGGCCACCATCGACCCCACCACGCGGGTGGTCACCGACCTCGGCTACACGCTGCCGGTCGGCCTCGACGCGTTGGCAACTCTGTCGTTCTGAGGCGACTCTGCGGCCTGGCCCGCCCCCCGCGCGTGAGGGACGCCCTCACCGGCGGTGGGGGCGCGTCACTCGAACCAGGGCAGCGGCGCCTCCCAGCCATCGCCGTCGACATCGACGAAGACGGCGTTGGCTGCCGCGTAGGGCCTCGCGTTTCGCCAGAGGTCTCCCTGCGCCGCCTCACCCCGAACCTCGACCACCACCCAGGTGTCTTCGGTGGCGGTGAGGGTCCAGGTCTGGTCCAACCGCGCGAATCCGGCCGAGGCGTCGGGCACGGGCTGCTCGACCACCACCTCACCGCCCTGCCAGATGCGGAGGGTGCCGGGCTCCAGCCACGACGGCGCCTGTACGGTCGCGCGAAGCTCCACCACCCCGCCCGTCACCGTGTCGCCCGGGCCGGCCGCGCCCCCGTCGGCCGACACCCGCAGGGTGGTCCCCGACGCCACCACCACGTGCCCCGCTCGCAGGGCCTCCCGCACCGCGTCGGGCGTCACGCCGGCGGGGTCGTCGGTGCCCACATCGATGTCGGTGCGGGCCATGCCGCACGGGATGTAGCGGTAGTGGCTGTCCGACGCGCCCGTGGGCACCCGCACCTGCCCGAAGTCCAGCAGCGCGAACCAGTCCGCGCGCAGGTCGTCGACGTCGTCCACTCCCCCATTCAGCAACTCGAAGGTGTCGAACCGCCACGACCACATGTCCGCGCGCCCGGGCGTCGCCGTCTCGCTGTCGAACGCAGCGAAGTCGAACATGCCTGGTGTGCGCGGGTGGTTGACCTGCACCAACGCCTCCGAACCGGCGGCCGCCTCGATGCGATCGAACAGCTCCTCGGTGTCTTCGGGGGGGGTCCACCAGTCCACCGCGCCGCCGTTGACGGCCTCGAGGGGCGCCGGATCGAGGGGGTAGACGTTGAAGTGGCCCCGCAGCATGGAGGTCACCTCGGTGCCGGGCACGACCGACATGCGGCCGCCCAAGCCCAGCGCAGCGGACAGCGCGCGGTAGTCTACGATGGCGTCGTGATCGGTCATCACCGGCAGCTCGACGCCCGTCGCAGCGCAGGTGATGAGGCGGTCCTCCATGGGCAACGCGCCGTCGAAGCTCGGCGAGCCGTGCAGGTGGGGGTCGAGCGCCAGCCAGCGATCGCGCGGCACCGCCTCGTCGAGCACCAGGGTGAGAGATTCGGACGCGCCCTCGGCCACCACCACGGTCGCCTGGTCTCGCTCGTGCCGCCACGAGTGCCCCGCCGAGACCACATAGGCGCCGGGCAGCGCGGGCAGCGTGACGGCTCCGGTCGCGGTCCAGCCCCAGAATGCACGCGCACCCGTCTCGACGTCCAACGCATCGAACAGCTCCGCCGGCACGCCCCCCGGCGGCGGCCCGCCGGCCTCCCAGCGCACGTCCACCACGCCCGGCACCGGCGCGCCGTCCCCGTCGACCAGCTGCACCTGCAGCGAGCTGGCCGGAGGGACCTCGAGGTCTACCGTGGCGCCACCGGCCGCGAGCGAGAAGGCGGTTGGCGGCGGGGTGGCGCGCCCGACCGCGAACGCCAGCGGCGTGGCGGTCGCGCGGCCGTCGAGGACCGCGAGCTGGGCGTCGTTGATCGACGCCGCCGCGAAGGGCCCGTACCGACCCGCACCCAGCGGCCGGTCGACCTGCTCGGTGTGCCCTCGGGCCACCGCGTACGCGGTCCAGTCGCCGGGGGGCAGGCGGGCCGCCCAGTCGCCGTCGGAATCCGACTGGGCGAAGCCCGCCACCGCGCCCGCGGCGTCCACCAGATGCACGCGCACGCCCGCGACCCCGGCGCCGCCGCTGGTCACGCGACCGGTCACCGCAGCCAGCGTCTCGCCAGCCTCGGCGCGCCGAAGCCCCTCGGCCGCCACCGGGTCGGGGGTGATGGCGAGCCGCCGCACGAAGACGGTCTGGGCGCCCGGGTCGAGGGTGACAGGCGGCCGATCCGCGACGAAGATGCCCAGGTCTGCGGTGATGGATGCCAGCACCGACAGGCTCAGGTCGCCCGCCGGGGACCACGACGACCAGGTGGCCTCACCCTGCCGACCGGTGAAGATGGCCGCATCGACCGGACCGGTCGCGAGCGGGCCGAAGCCGTCGCCGGTCGCCCAGGGCAGCAGGTCCTCCCCCGACGAGAAGCTGCCGTCTTGCGGCGTGAAGCTCACCGTGGCGTCGCCGCCGTTCGTCACCGTGGTCGTGACGTCGATGACCTCGCTGTCGGGCTCGAGGGTGTAGACCACCTCGATGTCGAGGCCGAGATCGGGCACGGTGGGACGCTCGTACTCGAACAGCCCCTGGATGAACTTCCAGGGCACGTCGGTCCCCGTGGCGCGCACCACGGCGGCGGCGCCGTCGGAGCCGTCCGACACCACCTCCACCCGGTCGGCGTGGAAGAGCCGCGCGAACGAGATCCCGAAGAAGATGTCCTCGACCAGATCGCGCTCCAGGGCGGCGCCGCGCACCCGATCGACGTCGATGATGGCGCCCCCGCCGTCGATGTAGCCGTGCCCCTCGTAGGCCCCCTGGATGATGACCTGGACGGCGCTGTTGTAGAGCTTGATGTCCCCCGCGCGCCCCTCGCTGGTGAGGCCGCCGATGAGGGCCGCCTCGCCGGCGCGGCCCTCGCGGACGACCCCCGCGCGGGCCTCGCCCGCCTGCGCGGCGACCGCCGGGTCGGCGCCCAGGAAGCGCTCCGTGGCGGCCGAGTCGGCGCCATCGGGGCCGGCTGGGGCGGGCCCCGCCGACCGGCAGGCGACCGCGAGCAGCAGGCAGGCGAGGATGGGGCGGGCGTGGTGCACGGGACCTCCGAAGGCGACAGGGTAGGCGCCCGCGTGAGGGCTGGCAACGCCCGCTAGGGCGCTGCCCGACGGCACCGCCCGCGGCGCCCGCGGCGCCCGCGGCGCCCTGCATCGCCGGTATACTG
>JBDQIL010000314.1:0-5689 GCA_040264415.1 Myxococcota bacterium | reverse complement strand
GGTATTGCACGTTGCACGTTGGCCGGCCGGCCAACGTGCAACGTGCAATACCTGGCACCTATCATCGGGACGGTCGCGGCGTCGCGCCGCCTCCCCCACACGGGGGATTCTCCGAGATGCCCGCTGGCGGCATCCTCCGGGCTGCGACCCCACTCGATGGACCCGACCCCATGCACCGACTCCTCCTCCTCATCGCCTTGACCACGGCCAGCTGCGGCCTCACCGCGCCCGACTCCTGCGTCACGACGCAGACCTTCGAGGGCCAGTCCTCCCCCCAGAGCTACTCGTGCGACGAGGGCGGCGCGGAGGCGTACTGCACCGACTACGACGACGTCAACATCGAGGGCTACGACTTCCACATCGACGCCACCTGGTACTCGAACCAGGCATGCGAGGACGTGGGCTACCCCTACGAGTGCGGCTACGAGTGGCTCTCCAACGCGGGCTGTGACGCCAGCCTGCCACCCGGCGCCGACGACGGCAGCGGCAGCGGCGGCGGCGCCGGCGGCGGAAGCTGCGGGTCGAGCAGCTACGGCGGCCCGTACTACGACGACTACCAGGTCGAGTCCCAGTGCGAGGCGCTCTACGCCTACGGATGCTCCGCAGAAGCCAAGGCGGCCATCTGCGAGATCCTCGACCAGTGGGCGTCGAACGGCGTGCCCAACGTCTGCCCCTACTGCTGACCCGCGACCCCGGCCGCGGGTCGGGGCGCGCAGGCCCGAGGCGGCGCCCCCCTACTCGTGGCGGAGCGCGTCGATGGGCTTCATCTTGGCCGCCCTCCGGGCCGGGAAGAAGCCGAAGACCACGCCGATGAAGCCGCTGAAGACCACCGCCCCGACCGCGACGAGGGGGTCGAAGCGCAGGGGAAAGTCCATCACCTGCGCCACGCCCCAGCTGCCGGCGAAGCCCACGGCCACGCCCATGGCGCCGCCGACCGCGCTGAGCACCACGCTCTCGACCAAGAACTGCAGCAACACGTCTCGGGCCATGGCGCCCACGGCCAGCCGGATGCCGATCTCGCGGGTGCGCTCGGTGACGCTCACCAGCATGATGTTCATGATGCCGATGCCCCCCACCAGCAGGCTCACGGCGGCCACGGCGGCCAGCAGGCTGGTGAGCACCCTGGACACGCTGTCGAGCATGCTGAGCACCTCGGCCATGTCGCGCACCACGAAGTCGTCTTCGCTGCCCTCGCGGATGTGCCGCCGCTGGCGCAGCAGCCGCTCGATCCGGCCCTTGAGGTCGGCGCTCACCACCCCGTCGCCGTAGGCCACGAACATGAAGGCGATGTCGCGGTTGCCCTGGATGCGACGCTGGAAGCCCCGCAACGGGACCACGATGAGGTCGTCTTGGTCTTGGCCGAAGAGGTTCTCTCCCTTCGGCACCAAGGTGCCCACCACGGTGCAGGTCAGCCGATCCATCCGCACCTCCTGCCCCAGCGGGTCCTGGGCGCCGAAGAGCTCCTCCACCACGGTCTGACCGAGCACACAGACGTCGGCGCCGCTCAGGTGCTCGCCAGGCTCGATGTCGCGCCCCCGGTCGAGGCGCCAGCGAAGCGCCGCCATGTAGTCGCCGTTGCTGCCGGTCACCTGCGTGAGGTGAGCGGCGTCGCCCACCGTCGCGGTCATCGACATCTGGCTCACGGGGGCCACGCCCACGACCCCCTCGACCTCGGACCCCACCGCCCCGACGTCGGCCTCGGTGAACGGCCGCACCGAGCCGGACCGGCTGCCTCGCTCACCGCCCGGCATCACGAAGAGCACGTTCTGGCCGAGGCTCGACAGCGACGCCTCGACCGCGAGGGTGGCGCCCTTGGAGATGTTGACCATGGCGATGACCGCCGCCACGCCGATGAGGATGCCGAGGCTGGTGAGGGTCGAGCGGGCCTTGTTGCGGAGCAGCTGCCGGAAGGCGAGCACCAGCGTGGTCCAGAGCAGGGTGGGGGTCACGTCGACCCCGCTCGCTGCGGCGGGCCGTCGGGCGGCGCGCCGTGGGTGACCTCTCGCGCCTGCACCCGGCCGTCGAGGAAGCGCACCACCCCCTTGGCGTAGGTCGCCATGTCGGGCTCGTGTGTCACCATGAGGATGGTGATGCCGCGCTCCGCGTTGAGCCGCGCCAGCAGGCGCATGATGTCGTGGCTGCGGGCGCTGTCGAGGTTGCCGGTGGGCTCGTCGGCGAGCAGCACCACGGGGTCGGAGACCAGCGCCCGGGCGATGGCCACCCGCTGCTGCTGCCCCCCCGAGAGCTCGTTGGGCGCGTGACCCGCTCGATGGGCGAGCCCCACCGCGTCGAGCGCGGCCAAGGCCTTCTCACGGCGCCGCCGGCCCCCCATGCTCTGGTAGATGAGGGGGAGCTCGACGTTCTCGAGGGCCGTGGTGCGGCTGAGCAGGTTGAAGCCCTGAAACACGAAGCCGAGGTACTGCCGCCGCAGGATGGCCCGCTGGTCGCTGCTGAGGCGGGTGACCTCGACGCCTTGGAACCGGTACGACCCGCCGGTGGGCTGGTCGAGGCAGCCCAGCACGTTGAGGCAGGTCGACTTGCCCGAGCCAGACGGCCCCATCAACGCGAGGAACTCGCCGGCCTCGATGGCGAGATCCACCTGATCGAGCGCCTTGACCAGCGCCTCGCCCTGGCCGTAGTGCCGCGACACCTGGTCGAGCACCAGGAGCGGATCGCTCGCCGTGGGCTCAGTCGCCATCGGGGTCATCCGCGACGCGGATCTCTTCGGCGCCCACCACGAGCGCGTCGCCGGCCGACAACGGACCCTCCGCCAGCACGCTCATGCGGCCGTTGGTGGCCGACACCACGATCTCGACAGGCTCGGGCGTGCCGTCGAGACGCCACACCCGCTGCACCTGCTTCCCCGCGCGCTTGACGGGTGGGGGGAGGTCGGCCGGGTCGGCTGGCGCCCAGCGCAGGGCGGCGTTGGGCACCAGCACGGCGTCGGCGAAGGTCTCGGTCTCGATGCGTGCGGTGGCGGTCATGCCGGGGCGCAGGATGTTGTCGGGGTTGTCGAGGTGAAGGCAGGCCACGTAGGTCACCACCTGGGTCAGGGTCTTGGGCGCCAGCTCCACCTTGTCGACCTCGGCGCTGAAGACCCGGTCGGGGAAGGCCGCCACCGTGAAGTCGGCCTTCTGACCCTCGCGCACCCGCCCGATGTCGGCCTCGTCGATGTCTACATCGACGCTCATGCGGTCGAGGCCCTCGGCGACCTCGAAGAGCACGGCCGCCTGCAGGCTGCTGACCACCGCCTGCCCGGGGTCGACGTTGCGCGCCAGCACCACCCCGCTGATGGGCGAGGTGAGCGTGGTCTTGGAGAGCTGGGTGCGCGAGCTGGACAAGGCGGCGCGCGCCTGCTCGGACTGCGCCTCGGCCACCGACACCGAGGCCACGGCCTGCTTGTGAGCGGTCTCGGCCTGCTCGAGGGCGGCGTCGCTCAGGGCGCCGGAGCCGTGCAGGGTCTGGGCCCGGGCGAGGTCGAGCGCCGTGGCCTCGGCGGTGATCTGCGCCTGGGCCCGGCTGGCGTCGGCCGCCCGGCTGGCCGCGCGGGTGCGGCGCAGCTCGGCCTCGAGCAGCTCGGTGTCGAGCTCGGCGAGCACCTGGCCGGCGGTGACCGTGTCGTTGGTGTCGACGTGCACCCGCGCCACCGTGCCCGAGACCTCGGAATTGACCGCGACGGTGTGCAGGGGCTCCAGGGTGCCGATGGCGGTCACCTCGACGGTGAGGTCGCCCTGCTCGACCGCCACGGTGTCGTAGACCCAGGTCTTGCCGCTGGGCCAGAACGCGACCGACAGGCCCACGACCACGACCACCGCGAGCCCGACCCCCCACCTCCACCGCCGGTGCCGACCCCCGCCCACGTCGAGCGCCGCCGCGATCTCACCCGCATCGGGGGCCGGGCGGCGGGCCGGTTCAGCCGCTGCATCAGAGGGAGAGTCGGACAGGGGCGCTCCATTCAGGGTGGAGCGTGCAGATGCAAGCGCCGCGCCAGCCATACCCACCTCGGCGAGGGCTGTCTTCTCGCCGAAGGGCGCGCGGCAGCTCCAGGCGGACCGGGCCGGGTGGCCCGCCTGGCGGGTGGTCGGTGGGGCATATCACCCCCTCGCCCCGGCCGCGTCAGGGGTCGGCCGCCGGCGCCCGAACCCCGCGGCCGACGAGGAAGGCCTGCACGTGGGCTTCGGCGTCTACGGGGGGCAGGCCCGGCTGCAGCCCCCGAGCCAGACCGACGGCGAACAGCGGCCCGATGAGGGCAAACAAGGCGCGGGTGGGGTGCTCTGGGTGGAGCGCGCCGCGGGCCTGGTGGTGCTCGATGACCCGAACGAGCGCGCCGACGTTCTCCCAGGCCGTCGCGAGGGCCGGGCGGAGCTCCGGGTGGCGGGGGGCCTCCATCAGCAACAGCGGAAAGACCGCCCCCACCTCGCGCTGGGTCTCCAGGTAGGCCTCGACGAGGCGCACGAGGTCGGCGGGGAGCGCGTCGGTAGGGCTCACCGTGCGCAGGGGCACCCGTCGCAGCGCCGCCTTCAAGGCGGCCACCACGAGCTCGCCCTTGCCCCCGTAGCGCCGAAACAGGGTGGCCTCGTTCACCCCGGCTCGCTCGGCCACCTGCCGGGTGGCGGTTCCGGCGTAGCCCCGCTCCACCCAGGTCTCGAACACCACCGAGAAGAGGGCCGGCTCATCGATCGTTCTGGGCATCGGGGTCGCTCCGGGGGCCTGAATGCAAGTATTCGCTTGCATAAAGCTGGGCGCTCGCTGTTTTATGCAAGCAGTCACACGCATAACCGGAGCCGGCATGGGACCCAACCGCCCCCCCTCGGACGACATCCTGGCCGGCTTCGGCGCGAACGAGCGGGCGCTGCTCGAGCGGGTGCCCACCCGCGCCCTGCGGCGCATCGCCGCGGCGGTGGTGCGCGCCAAGATGCGGCTGCAGTTCACCGGTTGGCTGCAGTATGTGCTCCCGCTCCTCCCGAGCGCTGCGCTGGCGCTGATCGGCGGGTTTGTGCTGCTGGTGGGCCTCCCTCGGGTGGCGGCCGGCTTCGCGATCGCCACGGCTGGCCTGCTCGTCTGGGCGGCCTTCGATGTCGTCACGGTGAAGCTCCGGCTCCGCCCGCGAGAGCGCCGGCCGGCGCGCAACGACTCGCTCGACCCCTTCGACCTCATGCGGGTCCGCAGCTCTTGTCGCTCGTTCCAGACCCGCTTCATGCGCGACGACGACCGAGAGGCGGTCTTGCAGTCGGTGCAGCGGCACGTGGCGTCGCCCACGCTGGGTCCCACGCCGGTCCGGCTCGAGTACATCCGCGCCCCGCTCACCGTCTGGCCCACGGTCAACGGGTCGGAGTTCCTGGTGGCCATCGTCCCCCGCCCCTACGACCGTCGATCGGTCATCGACGTGGGCCGCGCCCTGCAGCGGGTGGTCATCGACGCCACCAGGCTCGGGCTGGGCACCTGCTGGATCGGCCCGGGGGCCGATCACGCCAGCCTCGAGCGGCACCTCGGAGACCGCTTCGACGCCGAGCGGGACCTGCTCATCTGCACGTGCGCGGTGGGCTACCGGTCCCGCTACATCCCCCTGTTCGTCCGCATCTTCAACAAGATGTTCCGCAAGCGCCTCTCGCTGTCGGAGCTCTTCTTCGCCGACGCCGCCCTCACCGCCCCCATCCAGCCCGACGCCCCGCCCTACGCGCAGCTCGGG
>JBDQIL010000313.1:0-5691 GCA_040264415.1 Myxococcota bacterium | reverse complement strand
TGGCGGTTTTAATGCCTTAAAAGATGTTCCCAAAACGCTAGTGTATAAATTATCACAGTACCGGAATTCGTTATCACCCGTGATTCCGGTGGCAGTGCTCGAAAAAGCGCCATCGGCTGAGCTGGCGCCGCGCGCGCCGATCAGGGCGTCGTCGTAGCCGTCGCCGTCTACGTCGCTGGCGCTGACGGCCCGGCCGGCGTCGCCCCCGGTGCCCCCCAAGCTGGTGGTGGGCCCCGCGATGGTGGCCTCACCAGACAGCGAGACGGTTCCGGACATGGGGCCGGCCACCAGGTAGGCCCGGCCGGCCGACGCCCCCAAGACCGTGGCCTCGGGGGCGCCCACGATGGCGTCTGCGTAGCCGTCTCCGTCGAGGTCGGTGAGGTGGACCGCGGTCCCGGCCTCCTCCGAGCCGCTGCCTTCGAGGGCGGCGTCGTAGGCCATCCGGCCGCCGCCGCCGTCGAGGTTGCTGGCGGTCCCGTCGTAGGTGGCGGCGGTGAGCAGCCAGGCGGCGCCATCCTGGTTGAGGGCTGCGCCCGGTCCGCCGGCCAGCAGGTCCACCACGCCGTCGCCGTCGACGTCGCCGTGGAGCGAGAGCGCCTGCCCCAGCTCGACGTCGGTGCCGGGGCCCTTCACCTTGGTGCCCTCGTCCTTGAGCGACGCCAGCGATCCGGTGGTGGTCCAGTAGGTGGAGGCCTTGTCGATGACGTAGATCGCTCCGTCCGTGCCGTCTCTGTAGGGAGCGCCCACCACCAGCTCGGCCAGCCCGTCTCCGTCGAAGTCGCCGCCGGCGACCCCAAGGCCACTGCGCTCGTTGGACTTGTCGCCACGCATCCACAGCCCCGAGCCGGTGGTGGGGCCCACCGCCTCTGAGACCTGGCCGTCGAGGTCGAGCCCCAGCCCGTTGCCGGTGGCCAGGATCAAGACGCCGCCGTTGTTGGCGGCGTTGGTGTCTTTGTCGTAGCCGGGGGCTGACAGCGCCACATCAGCGCTCCCGTCGCCGTCGAGGTCGCCCACCAAGAACACGCGCTGGCCGAGCTTGGTGCTGTCGGAGGCGGTGGCCCAGATCGCGTGCGCCACCGTCTCGGCGTCGGCGTCGCTGTATTCGCAGTCGGCATAGGCGGCGCCGCTGGCCCGGGTGCCCAGGGTGCCATCGCAGTCGTTGTCGGAGCCGTCGTTGCAGATCTCGGTGCCGCCCGGGTAGCTCGAGGCGTTGGTGTCGTCGCAGTCGGTGTCGTCGGTGACCGCGTCGGAGGGCTGGATGCAGGCCACGAGGGGAGCGCCGGCGTCGCCGAAGCCGTCGCCGTCGCTGTCGGTGTAGAAGGTGGTGGCGCTCGAGGGGTCGAGCGACGGGTCGTCGTCATCGGAGAGCCCGTCGCAGTCCTCATCGAGGTCGGCGTCGTCGCAGATCTCGGTGGCGCCGGGGTTCACCGAGCTGTCGGTGTCGTCGCAGTCGGTGTCGGTGCAGGCGGCGTCGCCCGTGCACGAGGCGCCCGCCGCGTCGAGGCAGGCCGCCGCGGCCACGCCCGTGGTGCCGTAGCCGTCGCTGTCGCCGTCGTCGCAGGCGTCGACGCAGTCCACCACGCCGTCGGCGTCGGCGTCGCTGGTGCAGTCCGAGGTGCAGCTGCTGGCGTCGTCGTCGCAGTCGGTGGCGTCATCCACGAAGCCGGTGGGCGCGTCGCAGGCGTCGGTCGAGGTGGCGGCGTCGCCGGTCGAGTCGCTGTCGGCGTCGGCGTAGAAGGTGGAGAAGGTGGTGACGTCCACCCCGCCGTGGTCGGCGTCGGCGCGGCCGTCACCGGCGTCGTCGGCGTCTGCGGCGGCGCAGATCTCGGTGGCGCCGGGGTTCACCGAGCTGTCGGTGTCGTCGCAGTCGGTGTCGTCGGTGACGGCGCCGGCTGGGGCGTCGCAGGCGTCGGTCGAAGCGGCCGAGTCGCCGTAGGTGTCGCCGTCGTTGTCGGCGTAGAAGGTCGCGAAGCCGGACGGGTCTACGCCGTCGTCGTCGTCGTCGGCGAGGCCGTCGCAGTCTTCGTCGGTGTCTGCGGCGTCGCAGACCTCGGTGGCGCCAGGGTTGACCGACAGGTCGGTGTCGTCGCAGTCGCCGTCGTTGTCGACGTAGTTGACGGGGGCGTCACAGGCGTCGGCTTCGCGCAGGGGGTCGCCGTAGCCGTCGGCGTCGGCGTCGCCCCACCAGGCCGTGGTGGTGCCCGGCTCTACCGACGGGTCGTCGTCATCAGCGAGGCCGTCGCAGTCCTCGTCGGCGTCGGCCAAATCGCAGACCTCGGCGGCGCCGGGGTTCACGGCGGGGTCGGCGTCGTCACAGTCGCCGCCCGCAGCGATGGTGCCGCCCGGCGCCTCGCAGGCGGGGGCGCCGGCCGTCTCGTCGCCGTAGCCGTCGGCGTCGGCGTCGGGGTACCAGGTGGGCGCGTCGGCCGCGTCGTCCTCGTCGATGGTGCCGTCGCAGTCCTCGTCGAGCCCGCCGCAGACCTCGTCGGCGCCGGGGTTGGTGAGGGGCGCGGTGTCGTCGCAGTCGGTGCGGTCGGCGACGTGCCCCGGGGGCGCGTCACAGGCTTGGGTGACGGCCTCGGGGTCGCCGTAGGTGTCGGCGTCGGCGTCGGCATACCAGGGCTGGGCGGTGGTGAGGTCCACCGAGTCGTCGGCGCTGTTGACCAGGCCGTCGCAGTCCTCGTCGATGCCTTCGCGGTCGCAGACCTCGACGTCGGAGGGACTGCGGTCCGGGTTGGTGTCGTCGCAGTCGTCGCCGACGGCGCCGGCGGCGCGGGGCCACTCCACCGCGTCGTGGCCGTCGTCGTCCTGGTCGAAGTCGCTGTTGCCCGCGCAGTCGAGGTCGTAGCCGTCGTACCAGGTCTCGTCTGCCGGATCGCGGCCGGGGTGGAGGTCGGCGGCGCTCAGGGCCGAGAAGCCGGGCGCCGGGGGGCGGTCTTCGCTCGGGTCGTCCCAGCAGTCGCCGGCACCGAGGTGGTCTCCGGTGCCCGGCACGCCCAGGGTGGTCAGGCCCAGGTGGGCCTCGAGCTCGACCCACCCGTCGCCGTCGCGGTCGTAGTCGTCGTCTCCGGCGCAGTCCGCGTCGATGCCGTCATAGGGAGCGTCGTCGGCGCCGGGCCCGATGTCGGCGCCCGACAGCCCGCTGCCCGCCGGCCCCTCGGCTTGGTCCCAGCAGTCCCCCTCGGCGGGGCTGAGCCCGTCGCCGTCGAGGTCTCGGGGATCCCAGGTGGTGCCACAAGCCGTCGCGACGATGAGCAAGGTGCAGGTAGGCAGGCGCATGCGGGCTCCATTCGAGCTGAGATCGTACCCCAGCGAGGCAGATGCCCGTCAGTTCGGGTGCACCCAGGCCACCGCGCCGGCGAGCGCGATGGTGATCGCGCGCTCGTCGGCGAGGCGGCAGACCGCGGGGTCGAGGTCCATGTCGCTCTCGTCGTCTCCATAGACGCCGAGCACGCAGGCAGCCTGCACGGGGACCGCCGCGGGGCCGGCCGACAGCGGCGTGGCCCCGCCGGCCGAGCGCGCGCTGGCCTGAATGAACAGCATCGCGGCCTCCATGTCCGAGGCGATGGCACCGCAGGCCCGAAGCAGGTGACCGTAGCGCTTGTTCTGGTCCCCCAGCGGGCCCTGGCCGAACTCGCGGGCGTAGAGGCTGGCCTTGGTGTGCCCGACCCCCAAGAAGGCGTGGTCGGCGAGGTCGGCGGCGCGGGCCCCGGAAACCATGGCGGCCACCGCGTCGGGATGCGAGACCGCCGGGAACTCGACCGGGGCGATGTGGCGCGTGGCCGTCTCGTCGCGGACCGCACCGGTGAGGATCGCGACCTGACCGGGCTTGAGGTTGGGGTCGAGCGCGCCGCAGGAGCCCACCCGCACCACCCGGCGGGCGCCGGCCGCGAGCAGCTCGTGCATCACGATCTCGGTGCTCGCGGTGCCCATGCCCGATGAGATGCTCAGCACGTCGATGGTGTGGCCGTCGCGGGTGAGCGTGCCCGCCCACGAGTCGAGGGCGCGGGCGTTGGCCACGTGGGAGACGCCGTCGAAGTGCTCGGCGATGGCCTGCGCGCGACCGCGCGAGCCCGGCAGCAGAACCACCCGCCCCAGCCCCCCGTTGCCTTCGAGGTGGTGCGCGCCGAGGCCGATGTGGTGTTGCAGGTCGCTCATGCGCTCAGCTCGGCGAGGGCGGCCGCGTTGCGGGCGTCGGCCCGGTGGCGGGCGGGGCGGGACGACAGGCGCGCGGCGTAGTCGGTGTAGCGGTCGCGCTTCTCGAGCATGCCGAACTGCAGCATCCACTGCATCGTGCCCCCGAGCACCACGTCGGCCATCGTGAAGCGGTCGCCGAGCAGCCACGGCCCGTCGCCGATGGCGGCGTCGAGGGTGTCGAGCATCTCGGGGTAGGTGCCCCACCCCGCGGAGCCCGGCTTGTAGGTCCAGCCGGCTGCGTGGGCCATGCACCCGGGCTCGACCACGCTCGGCGAATAGAAGCACCACCGCAGGAAGGGCGCGCGGTCTGGGTGGTCGAGGGCGGGAGCCAGGCGCCCGGATGCGTAGCGGTCGGCCAGATACACGCCGATGGCGGCGCCCTCGGTGAGGACCACGGGGCCGTCCTGCAGCACCGGCACCTTGCCCATGGGGTTGAGCGCCTTGTGCGCGGCGGACTTCTGCGCGCCCTGCGTCAAGTCGACGGGCTGCAGGGTGTAGGGCTGGCCGACCTCCTCCAGCATCCACACGACATGGGCCGCGCGGGAGTGGGGGTGGTGGTGCAACACGATGGACATGGGGCCTCCGGGCGAGCGCTCCGCTAATCGCCCGCGATGGCCTTGTCTGGCCGGTGGATGTCCGCCGCGGGCCCGCCGGGGTGTGTGTGATTCAGCACACCCCGGCGGGCGAGGACACCCGGCTCAGGCGGGGCCGCGCAGGTGCCGGTAGGCCGTGCGGATCTCCTCGAGGGCGTCCTGGAGATCTTCGGGCGGGTGCACGTCTTCGAGCGCGCGGTCGAGGCGCTGCTTGAGCTTGCCCCAGCGCGTCTCGGCGGCGTGCCAGGCCTCGGTGGCCTCCATCTTGCCCAGATGGACCTGCAGGCGGAGATCATCGCGGGTCTGCGCGAGGGGGGCCACCCGCTGGTGCAGCGAGGGGTTGCGCTGCTCGGCGCGGGCGAGCCACGCCTGCAGCTGCAGGTCGTCGAGGAGCTGACGGGCGGCGGGGACGTTGTCGGACATGGGGGGCTCCGGTTGGGTGACGCCCTGCTCCAGTGCAGGGTTCGTGCCAGCGGCGGCGGGCGCCGCGACCCCCGGCCGCGATCCTCAGAAGGCGAAGCCGATGTTGAGGTTGAGCAGCAGGCCGAGGCCGTCGCTGCCGTAGAGGGCGCCCCCGACTTGCCCGTCGAGCACCAGACCGAAGTCGAAGGTGGTCTTGCCGCCCACGAAGGCGCCGGGGGAGAGGAGCGTCGCCGTCGCGCCGCTCAAGCTGCCGCGGCCGTAGAGCACCTCAGCGCCCACGTGCACGTTGTCGGCGAAGTCGCCCAACAGGAAGAAGCGCCCTTGGGCGCCGAGCTCCCAGAGGGAGGCGCCGCCGCTGCGTCCCACCCCCACGATGGCCGCGGCGCTGGCGCGTTCGGCCAGCTTGAACTCGCCGGTGAGCTCCACCAAGGGGACGATGAGGTGGATGGGGGAGAGGGTGATGGCGACCTAGGTGTCC
>JBDQIL010000312.1:0-5699 GCA_040264415.1 Myxococcota bacterium | reverse complement strand
GCCCGGTAGAGCGTAGCGGTGCCGTCGCCTTCGATGCGCTCGGCAAGCTCGAAGGGCCCCACGCGCTGTCCGATGCGGCTGACGGCCATTCGGTCCCGAGACCTCCCGACGCGACGACCCGGGGCTTCGGGCCGGCGAACCTCGGTCCAATCACATGTTCCGGCGGTACTGGCCACCCACGGCGTACAGCGCCCGGGAGATCTGACCCAGGCTGCACACCTTGCAGGTCTCCATGAGCGCCTCGAACAGGTTGTCGCGCTGCAGCGCGGCCTGCTGCAGGCGGTCGAGCGCGGCGGCGGAGGTGTCGGGGTCGCGGGCCTGCAGAGACTCACGGTCGGTGATGGCCTGCAGCTTCTCATCGGCGGTGGCCCGGATCACCTCCTGGGGCAGCACCGTCGGGGAGCCGTCGTCGCTCAAGAAGGTGTTGACGCCGACGATGGGCAGCTCGCCGGTGTGCTTGAGGGTCTCGTAGTGGAGCGACTCCTCTTGGATGCGGCTGCGCTGGTACATGCGCTCCATCGCGCCGAGCACGCCGCCGCGGTCGCTCAGCCGCCGGAACTCCTCGAGCACCCGCTGCTCGACCCGATCGGTGAGCTGCTCGATGAGGAAGGACCCCTGGATGGAGTTCTCGTTCATCGACAGTCCCAGCTCCTTGGCGATGACCAGCTGGATGGCCAGCGCCCGCCGCACCGACTCCTCGGTGGGCGTGGTGATGGCCTCGTCGTAGGCGTTGGTGTGCAGCGAGTTGCAGTTGTCGTTGAGGGCGTAGAGGGCCTGCAGCGTCGTGCGGATGTCGTTGAAGGCGATCTCTTGGGCGTGCAGCGACCGGCCGCTGGTCTGGATGTGGTACTTCAGCTTCTGGGACCGGGCGTCGCCGCCGTACATCAGCCTGATGGCTCGCGCCCAGATGCGGCGGGCGACCCGACCGATCACCGAGTACTCGGGGTCCATCCCGTTGCTGAAGAAGAAGCTCAGGTTGGCCGCGAAGGCGTCGATGTCGAGCCCGCGAGACCGGTAGTACTCGACGAACGTGAAGCCGTTCGCGAGGGTGAAGGCGAGCTGGGTGATGGGGTTTGCGCCCGCTTCGGCGATGTGGTAGCCGCTGATGCTGACCGAATAGAAGTTTCGAACTTCATTCTCGGTGAAGTACTCTTGGATGTCGCCCATCATCCGCAGGGCGAACTCGGTGGAGAAGATGCAGGTGTTCTGGGCCTGGTCCTCTTTGAGGATGTCGGCTTGCACCGTCCCGCGGACCCGGCGCAGCGTGTCGGCCTTGATGTGGGCGTAGACGTCGGGCGGCAGCACCTGGTCGCCGGTCACGCCGAGGAGCATCAAGCCCAGGCCGTCGTGGCCGTCGGGCAGGTCGCCGTGGTACCGCGGGCGCGGGGCGTCGCGACCGGCCCACAGGGCGTCGATCTTCGCCTCCACCGCGTCGACGAGCCCGTGCTCTCGGATGTACCGCTCGCACTGTTGGTCGATGGCGGCGTTCATGAAGAAGCCGAGGAGCATCGGGGCGGGCCCGTTGATGGTCATGCTCACCGACGTGCGCTTGTCGGCCAGATCGAAGCCCGAATACAGCTTCTTGGCGTCGTCGAGGGAGCAGACGCTCACGCCGGAGTTCCCCACCTTGCCGTAGATGTCGGGTCGGTGGTCCGGGTCTTCGCCGTAGAGGGTGACCGAGTCGAAGGCGGTGGACAGCCGCTTGGCCGGCAGGCCGCGGGAGACGTAGTGGAAGCGCCGGTTGGTGCGCTCTGGCCCGCCCTCACCGGCGAACATCCGGGCCGGATCCTCGCCGGCGCGCTTGAGCGGGAAGACGCCCGCAGTGTAGGGCCAGCTGCCGGGCACGTTCTCGCGCAGCTGCCACTCGAGCACGGCCCCCCAATCGGCGTAGCGGGGCAGCACGACCCGAGGCACCCGGGTGCCCGACAGGCTGGTGCGGGTCAGGGGCTGCTCGACGGCGCGGCCTCGCACCTCGTAGCGGAACACGTCGCCGCTGTAGCGCTCCTGCTGGGCGGGCCAGGCCTCGAGCAGCCGTCGGGCGTCGGGGTCGAGGTGCTCGCGCAGGGCGTTGTAGCGGCGAACGAGGTCGTGGACGGCGTCGGGGTCGGCGTCACGCGTGGCCATCGGGCCGGTCGGGTGGTCGATGCCCGACGGCGCCTCCCGCAGCAGGGCCACCGCGCCCTCGAGCTGGAACAAGCCGCGGGCGATCTCCACCTGCCGAAGCACCCCCTGCTCGTGTCGATCGATCGTGTCGGCGATCTCAGCGAGATAGCGCGACTGGTCGGCGGTGATGTCGTCGAGGCGCTCCGGGGGGACGGCGTCGCCGTCGAGGGTCGACGCCAGCGCCACGCCTGAGGCGGCTGAGACGCGGTCGAGCAGCAGGCCGTAGAGTCGATCGACGCCGGGGTCGGCGAAGCGGGAGGCGATGGTGCCCACGATGGGCAGATCGGCGTCGTCGCCGCCGAAGCGGTTGTGGTTGCGCCTGAACTGCTTGCGGACGTCGCGCAGGGCATCCTCGCTTCCGCGCTTGTCGAACTTGTTGATGGCGATTGCGTCGGCGAAGTCGAGCATGTCGATCTTCTCGAGCTGCGTCGCCGCCCCGTACTCCGCCGTCATCACGTACAACGAGGCGTCGGCGTGGTCGGTGATCTCGGTGTCGGACTGGCCGATGCCGCTGGTCTCGACCACCACGAGGTCGAAGCCGGCCTCCTTGCACAGGTCGATGGCGTCTTGGACGTGGGCCGACAGCGCCAAGTTGGACTGACGGGTGGCCAGAGAGCGCACGAAGACGCGTGGGTCGTCGGCGGCGTTCATGCGGATGCGGTCGCCGAGCAGGGCGCCGCCGGTGCGGCGCTTCGAGGGGTCGACCGACAGCACCGCGATTCGTCCGGGCTGGTCGGTGAGCCAGCGCCGAATGAGCTCGTCCACGAGGCTCGACTTGCCGGCGCCGCCGGTGCCGGTGATGCCCAACACGGGCACCACGCGGTCGCCGAGGCGGGCGGCGACCGCGGCCTTCAGCTCATCGTGAACGCCGGCGTGGTTCGCGGCGATCGTGACCAGCGCGGCGAGGTCGGCCGGGTCGCCCAGGTGCAGCCGGTCGAGGTGCGGGCGCCAGTCGGCGCCGCGGCGGGGGTGGTCGCACCGCCGCAGCAGATCGTTGATCATGCCCTGAAGACCGAGCTCGCGGCCGTCGTCGGGGGAGTAGATGCGGTCGATGCCCGCGGCGTGCAGGTCGTCGATCTCGGAGGGCAAGATGGTGCCGCCGCCCCCGCCGAAGATGCGCACGTCGGCGCCCCGCTCGTCGAACAGCTGCCGCATGTACTTGAAGTACTCGACGTGCCCGCCCTGGTAGCTGGTGATCGCCACCGCCTGGGCGTCTTCCTGGATGGCGCAGTCGACGATCTCTCGCACCGATCGGTTGTGGCCCAGGTGGATGACCTCCGCCCCGGACGACTGCAGGATGCGCCGCATGATGTTGATGGCGGCGTCGTGCCCGTCGAACAGCGACGCAGCGGTCACGATGCGGACGGGGTTCGTGGGGTTGTAGACCTCGACAGCTGGCCGGTTCATGGCGTCCTCCACGGTGGGGTGGCGGTGCGCGGCCGACCCCGAGGACCGGGGCCTATCCCGGCCCCGCTGCGTCCGTCTCGGCCGGGGCGCTCCTCACGCGAGGTCGATGAACACGTCCTGCGCTCCGGCGAAGTCCACGAAGATTCGCTCTCGATTCAGGTCGAGGTGTCGAAGCTGAACGCTGAAGAGGAACTTCGAGATGGCCACCGAGTGGTCGGGCTCGAAGGCGAGCTGGAAGCTGTCGTGGAAGCGGGTGAGGCGTCCGGTCAGCCGCTCGGGGATCCGAAGGGTCACGTCGAACCCCACGAGGCGGACCTTGCGCTTGATGACCGGGCCCCGGTTCACGAACCGGGACTCTTGGAGGCGGAGATCCCCCCGATCGGCCAACTGCTGATGAAAGTCCGCTGCGATGGTGATGCCGAGGATTCGCACCAGCTCGGTCAGTGGGATCTCATGGCCCGCGCCGCAGTCGGCCACCAACTCGACGAGATCGCGCACTTCGGCGCGAAGGTCGGGGCGCTTGATGCGGACGGGTTCGAGCAGCATGGGGGTGGTCGGGGCTTGGATGCAGGGCCGGAAGTCGTAGCATGTTATGTGGGCGCCCCGCCGTCGCGTCGTGGAGCCTGCACGCCCCGACCTGCTCGGCTCGGTCCCGCTTCACCACCCCCGCCCAGGTCCCACATGCCGGTCGCCCCCGACGAGTTCAAGGCCGCCCTCGCCCGCTTCGCCTCTGGCGTCACGGTGGTGACCCTGTCCGACGACGACGGCGACCACGGCATGACTGCGAGCGCCTTCACCTCGGTCTCGCTCGACCCGCCGCTGGTGCTGGTCTGTGTCACGAAGGGCAACGCGACCCACCAGCGCCTGCAGGGCGCGGGCGGCTTCGCCGTCAACATCCTCTCCGCCGACCAGGTCACGGTGTCGAACCGATTCGCCGGCTGGTGGGACGAGGGCAAGTCCAAGTGGGACGATCTCACGCTCACCCGCGGTAGCGTGAGCGGCGCTCCCCTGATCGGCGGCGCCCTGGCGCAGCTCGACTGCAGCACGTGGTCTACCGCCGACGGCGGCGATCACACGATCTTCATCGGCCAGGTCGAGGGCGCGACGGTGTCTCCGTCTGCCCCCGACGCGCTGGCCCCCCTGCTCTATTTTGCTGGCGGATACCGAACCATCGGCTCCGCTCCCTGAATCTCTCCGCGCGCATCCGCGCGCGTCCCTCAACTGGAGGACTCCACATGCCCAAGGCACCCCACGCAGTCGTCACCGGCGGCGGTCGAGGCATCGGGGCCGCGACGGCCCGGCGCTTCAAGGAAGAGGGCTACCGCGTGACGGTCATGGCCCGAACGCGCAACGAGATCGAGGCCCTGGCCGACGAGATCGGCGCCTATGCCGTGCGCATCGACGTGGGCGATCCCGCCAGCGTCGAGGCCGCGTTCATGGCCGCGGGGCCGGTCGACGTGCTGGTGAACAACGCCGGCATGATCCGCCCCAGCCTCATCACCAAGACCGACGTGCGCGTCTGGGAGGAGCACCTGAAGGTCAACCTGACGGGCGCCTTCCTGTGCTCCTTGAAGGTCCTGCCGGGCATGATCAACCGGGGTTCGGGTCGCATCATCAACATCTCGAGCACCAGCGCGCTGCGCGGTCAGCCCTATTTCGCGGCCTATGGCGCCTCGAAGGCCGGCCTGCTGGGGTTCACCCGGTCTCTCGCCGCCGAAGTGGGCGACAAGGGCGTGGGCGTGAACTCGGTGGTGCTGGGCCTCACCGAGTCCCCGCTGGTCGACACGGCGCTCACGGGCATCGAAGAGAAGTCCGACCACACCGCCGACAAGATGAAGGCCGACTGGCTGGCACGCACCCCGCGTGGCCAGGCCCTGACCCAGGCTGAGATCGCCGACACCATCCTGTTCCTGGCGTCGGCTGGCGCAGCGGGCATGAACGGTCAGTTCATCACCCTCGACGGTGGCGAGCTGGCCTGAGCCGACGCCCTCTCTGAACGAGCGCGGCGCCGCTCCCCCCCCAGGGGGGCGGCGCCGTAGCGGTTGCTGGGGATGCGGCGGGGCGCGTGGATGCCGGCCCGGGGCGTCAGGGGTCGGAGCGGGAGGCCCCCCCGGTGGGGGTGTGGGGGT
>JBDQIL010000311.1:0-5700 GCA_040264415.1 Myxococcota bacterium | reverse complement strand
TCCGTAAGCAGGGGGCACCGCGTGGTATCCTGCGCGCCACGCCCACCCTCGGAGCGACGTGCCCTCCCCCGTGGCCCTCGCCCTGTTGCTCCTCGGACCGCCCGCGTCGGCGGACGACGTCGGCCCGCAGCCACCCCCGGCGCGGTCGCCCGTGTATGCGGTCGATGCCGAGCGCACGGTCGTCTATGCCGTCAGCCACACGCGGGGCCTGGTCGAAGCCCTGAGCGAACACCACGTCATCCGGGCCACCCAGGTCACCGGCACGCTGGGCTGGGACCCCGCCGACCCCAAGGCCTGCGCCATCGACCTGCAGGTGGCGGCCGAGGGCCTGCGGGTGGACGACGCGGGCGACCGCCGCATGGCCGGCCTGGACGGTGTGCTCGATGCGGCGGACCGGACGTCGGTGAGGGCGGTGCTGCTGGGGGAGGGCCTGCTCGACGCCGCCGCGAACCCCCACATCACGTTCACGTCGTCGGCCTGCGCGGTCACCGGCGCGACCGCCACCGTGCAGGGCACCCTCACCATCAACGACCACACCGACGAGGTGCTCGTGCCGGTGCTGTTCGACGCCCACCCCAGCGAGGTGCGGGTCACCGGCAGCCTGCCCATCCTCCAGTCGCGCTTCGGCATCGAGCTCTTCAGCAGGATGCTCGGCGCGGTGTCGGTCGATGACGCCGTGCGCCTCCGCTTCACGCTGGTCGCGAGCCCGACCCCGGCGGGCTGACGCCGGCGGGTCGAGGGGCCGTCGTCGGGTCACCGGGCGACCGCGCTCTCGGGCGCGCGATAGCAGACCCGCCCCATGGCCCCCAGAGTCCCATGCGTCGCCCCGCCGCGCTGCTGACGGCGGCCGCCTGCGTCGGCTGCGCAGACGAGCCCCTCCCTCCTGACGACTACGTCGATCTAGACGCAGTGCTCACGGTGTGGGACGGGGCGCTGGCCGACCTCGACGCTGCCACCGCCCCGGCGACCGCCCGGGCGGCGGCCACCATGCCGCACCCACCGCGGGATCGCCTGCTGCGCACCGCGCTGAACGCCCGCCTGGCCGCCGAACCCGCGCGGCTCCAGCTGCCAGCCACGGTGGCCGTCGCGATCGAGCCGGACGGCGCCGTGCAGGGCTTCATCGACCACGACGGCGACCAGCAGCCCACCGTGGGCGAGCCGCTCGTGTTCCGCCTCGTGGCCGACCTCGACCGCCGACGCCTGCTCGCGGTCGACCTGGTCCACCCCCGCTGGATGCGGGCGCGCGACCTGCCCGACGGCGAGGTGGGCCTCGCGACCGCCTACGCGCTCGGCCGCATGCGGTACGCGCAGACGCACAAGGGCGTGAAGACCGACAGCTTCGGCAAGTGGCGGGTGGCGGAGCCCGGCTACCACGCCAACATCGAGGCCGCGCGCCGCTACGGTGACCCGCCGACGCCGTCCCCCTGATCCGCGACCGGCGCCCTTGCCACGCACTTCGTGTCGGTTAGACACTTAGTATCGGAGGTGACCATGCCGACCGGCCCCAGCGACCTGTACCAGCCCAGCCTCGGGCTGCTCACCGACCTCTACCAGCTCACCATGGCGCAGGGGTACTGGAAGGCCGGGCTCGCCGATCGCGACGCCTGCTTCCACCTGACCTTTCGGCGCTGCCCCTTCCGAGGGTGCTACGCGGTGGCCGCCGGCTTGGCCGATGCGGTCGACCTGCTCCGCAACCTGCGCTTCGACGACGCCGATGTGGCCTACCTCGCCGGGCTCACCGGCAACGACGACCGCGCCCTGTTCGACCCGGCCTTCTTGGCGTGGCTGCGGGGGCAGCGGTTCTTGGGCGACGTCGACGCCATGCCCGAGGGCACCCCCGCGTTCCCGCACGAGCCCCTGCTGCGCATCACCGGGCCCCTCGCCTTGGCGCAGATCGTCGAGACCCCGCTGCTCACGGTGCTCAACTTCCAGACCCTCGTCGCCACCAAGGCCGCGCGCATCAGCCGCACGGCACGCGGCCCGGTGCTCGAGTTCGGCCTGCGGCGGGCCCAGGGCATCGACGGCGGCCTGAGCGCCAGCCGGGCCGCCTGGGTGGGGGGGGTCGCCGGCACCTCGAACGTGCTCGCCGGTCGCCTGCACGGCATCCCGGTCAAGGGCACCCACGCCCACAGCTGGATCATGGTCTTCGAAGACGAGCTGGAGGCCTTCACCGCCTACGCCGACGCCATGCCCAACAACTGCGTGTTCCTGGTCGACACCTACGACACGCTCGAGGGGGTGAGGCGCGCCTGCGTCGCCGCCGCCCGGCTGGCCGAGCGGGGTCACCGAATGGTGGGCATCCGGCTCGACTCGGGCGACCTGGGGTGGCTGGCCAGCGAGGCCCGCGCCCTGCTCGACGCCGCGGGCTTCGAAGACGCCGTCATCGTCGCCAGCAACGACCTCGACGAGCACCGAATCGCAGAGCTGCAGGCCCGGGGCGCCCCCATCGGCGTGTGGGGCGTGGGGACGCGGCTGGTCACCGCCCACGACCAGCCCGCGTTGGGGGGCGTCTACAAGCTCGCGGCCCTGCGCGACGCCGATGGGCGGTGGCAGCCGCGGGTCAAGCGGTCGAACAGCCCCCTCAAGACCAGCTTCCCGGGCCTCCAGCAGGTGCGCCGATACACCGACCCCGACACCGGGGCCTACCGCGGAGACGTACTCTACGACGAGCGAGACGGCGAGCCCACCGCGCCGGACGAGGTCGGCCGCGGCGCCGACTGGCACGACGTGCTGCGGCCCGTCCTGCGCCAGGGGCTGCCGGTGGGCGCGCTGGCCGACCTGCCCACCGCCCGCGCCCGCTGTCGCGCCGAGCTCGACCGCATCCCCACCTCCCACATGGGCCTCGTCGCCGCTGAGCCCTACCCGGTGCACGTCGAGCCGCGACTCGCCGACAGCCGCGCTCGCCTGCTCGCCGCCGCCACTCCGGAGCAGACATGAGGAACCTCCGACTGGGCGCCGCCGCCCTGAACCAGCTGCCCCTCGACTGGACCGGCAACCTCGCGCGCGTCCACACCGCCATCGACCAGGCCCGCGCCGCCGGGGTGGGCCTGCTGTGCCTGCCGGAGCTCTGCCTCACCGGGTATGGCTGCGAAGACGCCTTCTTCAGCCCGGCGGTGCAGCACCGGGCCTGGGAGGCGATGCGGGAGCTCCTCCCGCACACCCAGGGCATCGCGGTCAGCGTGGGCCTGCCGCTGATGGTGCGCGGCCTGCTCTACAACGCCACCGCGCTGCTCGCCGACGGCCACCTCCTGGGCCTGGCGTGCAAGCGCTACCTCGCGGGCGACGGCGTGCACTACGAGCCCCGGTGGTTTCGACCATGGCCGAACGGCGTGCGCACCACCATTCACCGCGACGGCGCCGACGTGCCGGTGGGCGACTACATCTTCGAGCTCGACGGGGTGCGGGTCGGCTTCGAGATCTGCGAAGAGGCCTGGGTGGCCCGGCGCCCCGGCGCCGATCTGGCCAGCCGCGGGGTCGATGTGGTGCTCAACCCGTCGGCCAGCCACTTCGCCTTCGGCAAGCACGCCGTTCGCGAGCGCTTCGTGCTCGAGGGCAGCCGCGCCTTCGGGGCCGCCTACGTCTTCGCCAACCTGCTGGGCAACGAGGCGGGCCGAATCGTCTACGACGGCGACACCATGATCGCCGCCATGGGTGAGATGCGCGCCATGTCGCGGCGGCTGGGCTTCTCCGCGGTGACGCTCACCCACGCGGTCGTCGACCTCGACCACCTGCGCCTGCAGCGCGCGCGCACGCCGAGCTTCCGGTCCGAGCCCACCGAGGCCCCCGGGGGCACCCTGCGGGGGGCGCTGGCCTGGCCGGCCGCCGGCCTCGAGCCGGCCCTCCTCGACCAGCCCGCCTGGGAGTCCGGCCCGCACCTGCGCGAGGAGAGCTTCACGCGGGCCATCGCGCTGTCGCTCTACGACTACCTGCGAAAGAGCCGCAGCCGGGGCTGGGTGGTCAGCCTGTCGGGCGGCGCCGACTCGGCGGCGGTGGCCACCCTCTGCGCGCTCGCGGTTCGGCTCGCCGCCCAAGACCGCGGCCTCGACGCCGTGCGGGCCGAGCTCGGCTACATCCCCGGGGTCGCGGGCTGCGCCGACGAGCCAGCCCTCCTCCGTCTGCTGCTGAGCACGGTCTACCAGGCCACCGCCCACTCGGGCGACGTCACGCGCCACGCCGCCCGCGACCTGGCCCAGGCCCTCCACGCGGCCCACCGCGAGTGGGACATCGAGGCGCTGGTCGCCGGCTACCGCGACCTGCTCACCGCCGATCTGGGCCGCCCGCTCACGTGGGAGACCGACGACATCGCGCTGCAGAACATCCAGGCCCGCACCCGGTCGCCGGGCGTCTGGATGCTCGCGAACATCGAGGGCAAGCTGCTGCTGAGCACCTCGAACCGCAGCGAGGCGGCGGTCGGCTACGCCACCATGGACGGCGACACCTCGGGCGGCATCGCTCCCATCGCCGGCATCGACAAGGCCTTCTTGCGACGCTGGCTGCGGTGGATGGAGGCCACGGGGCCCGACGGGGTGGGGCCGGTGCCCGCCCTCGCGGCCATCAACGCCCAGCAACCCACCGCCGAGCTGCGGCCCGCCGAGCAGGGCCAGACCGACGAAGACGACCTGATGCCCTACCCGGTGCTCGACGCCATCGAGCGCGCGGCCATCGGCGACAAGCTCGAGCCCATCGAGGTGCTGGCGCGCGTGCGGGCGGCCTTCCCCGACGCCACCGATGCCGCCGCTCGCGGCTGGGTGCGCCGCTTCTTCCAGCTCTGGACCCGCAACCAGTGGAAGCGCGAGCGCTACGCCCCCAGCTTTCACGTCGACGACCAGAACCTCGACCCCAAGACCTGGTGCCGCTTCCCCATCCTCTCGGGCGGATTCCAGGTGGAGCTGGCCGAGCTGGCCGCCACCGCGCCCGAGGGCGGCGATGACACCTGAGCGCGCGACCGCCCAGGTGGCCGTGGACTGCGTGGTCTTCGGCGTGCAGCTCGCCCTGCCCGACCACCCCGACGCCGACGACCGGCTGATGGTGCTGCTGGTGGAGCGGGGGCCCCCGCCCTTCGCGGGCCAGATGGCGTTGCCGGGGGGATTCGTGCTCGAGGGGGAGGGCCTGCAGGCGGCCGCCGAGCGCGAGCTGGTCGAGGAGACCGGCGTGACGCTGACGTACCTCGAACAGCTCTACACCTTCGGCGAGCCTGCGCGCGACCCGCGGGGACGGGTGCTGTCGGTGGCATGGATGGCCCTCGTGCGGCCGAGCGCACACCAGCTCACCCCCGACACCGACGCCGCCGACGCCCGCTGGGTGCCGGTGGCCGAGGCCCCCCCGCTGGCCTTCGACCACGACACCATCCTCGCCACCGCGGTCGACCGGCTGCGCGGCAAGGTGCGCTGGCAGCCCATCGGCTTCGACCTCCTCCCGCCGCGATTCACGCTCACGTGGCTGCAGCGGCTCTACGAGGTCATCCTCGAGGCCGACCTCGACAAGCGCAACTTCCGCCGGAAGGTGCTCAAGACTGGCCTGCTGGTGGACACCGGCGAGCGCCTGATGGGCGTCCCGCACAAGCCGCCAGCTCTCTACGCCTTCGATCGCGAGCGCTACGAGCAGCTCACGCGCGAGGGCTTCACCTTCGAGCTCTGACCCCACCCCGGAGACCCCATGCGCGCCCTCATCCTGGTCGATCTCCAGAACGACTTCATGCCC
>JBDQIL010000310.1:0-5704 GCA_040264415.1 Myxococcota bacterium | reverse complement strand
GCCTGGGCCTCGACGCTGCCCGGGCCCGTGCCGTCGGTCAGGCCGGGCAGGGACCGGGCGCGCGGGCGGTCGGCCACCGCGTGGTCGACGTAGGCGCAGCCCACCGCATCGCAGAGGTCGGCGGGGCAGTCCTCGGCCAGGGCCAGCTCGAAGCGGCTCTCGAGGCGCTGGACCTCGGCGAGCACGGTGGGGGGGACCTGGCGCGAGGGCGCGGCAGCGGACTGGCCCCCGGCGGGGGCGACCAGGGCGGCGATGAGCAGCAGAGACATCAGTAGATCCTCACGACGACGCGGCGGTGGCGGGCCAGGCGGTCGGCCTCGTCGAGCGGGGCCAGCTCGGCCTCGGGCAGGGGCACGGTGTCGGCGTAGCCCTCGACCCGGATGCGCTGTTCGCTCACGCCCACCGCTTGCAGCAGGCCGCGCACGGCGTTGGCGCGGGCGGCGGACAGCTCCCAGTTGCTCGGGTAGGCGCCGCCGGGGGCCACCGGCGTCTGGTCGGTGTGGCCCTCCACCGCGAAGGCGTAGGTGCCCGAGTAGGGGGTCAGCGTCTGCAGCATGCGATCCAGGGTGGGCACCTGGTCGGGGCGCACCATCGCGCTGCCCGAGTCGAAGACGAGCCCGGAGTTCAGCGACAGCTTGAGCCCGTCGTCGGTGAGGTCGGTGCGCACGAGGTCGCGCAGCCCCTCGGCCTCGATGCGGGCGTCGATCTCGCCTTGGATGGAGGACAGGCTCGCGGGCTGCTCGACGCCCGAGATCCCCTGGGTGATCTGCTGGAGCTTGGTGCGACTGATGTCGGCGGCGGCCAACAGCATCGCGAAGAACACGAGCAGGTTGGTGATCAGGTCGGCATACGAGAGCAGCCAGCCCTCGTCGCTCGCATAGGAGCGCCGCTTCATGCGGCCCCCGTGGCGCGGCCCGATCGCGAGACCAGCTCGGCCACCGACTGCTCGCACCGCTCGAGGGCGCCCAGACGCTCGTCGAGCAGGCCCCGCAGGTAGTGCCCGACCGGGCCCGCCACGCCGGCGCCGAAGGCCACGCCGTAGAGGGTGGCGAGGAGCGCCATCGACATGGCCGCGCCCAGGGCGTCGGTGTCGCCGCCCATGTTGCGGAAGAGGGCCACCATGCCCGTGATGGTGCCCACCATGCCGAACGACGGCGCGAGCTTGGCCAGCACCTCCCAGTTGCCCACCGCGGGCTGCCACCGACGCAGCTCGTCGTGGCGGAGCTCGGTGAAGGCCGCGCGGGTGGCCTCGTCCGGGGCGCGCTCGAGCACCAGCTGGAGCAGGCGCTGCACGGCGGGGAAGGCGCTGCGCTCGGCCAGCTCGACCGCGGCCGCGCGGCGGCCGTCGCGCCAGAGGGTCACGATCTGGACGCGCTCGGCCTCGAGGGCGTCGGTGCCCTTCTGAAGGGTGCCGAGTCCCGGCACCAGCTCCCGAACGCAGGCCAGCGTTCGCAGCGAATCGATGGCCTTGGAGGACACCAGGATGGCCGACAGCGAGCCGCCCAGCACGATGACCGCGGCGTGCAGGTCGAAGGCGGAGATGCGCGTCGCGTCGGGGCGATCGGCGAAGCCGTACCAGACGACGAAGCCGAAGAGGAGGAGGCCGAGGATCTGCATGGGGGCTCCGGGGGCGGCGTCAGCGGGACTGGAGCGCGTCGAGTTGACGGCGCACGGCGGGATCGCTCTCGATCTCTTCGGCCGCCTCGTAGACCTCGATGGCCTTGTCGCGCTCGCCCATCAAGAGCAGGATCGAGCCCTTCGCCCGCAGGGTCTCGGGGTGGCTCGGGTATCGCGCGAGCACCAGCTCGGCCCACTGCAGGGCGAGCCCGTAGTTGCCGCTCGCCAGCGCCTCCTGCATGCGGGTGCGACCGGTGGAGAGGCTGACCTCGGGCGCGCTGTCGTCGACCCCCAGTCCGCGCTCCCGGTAGGCGGCGTCGAGGGTGTCGTCGGCGCCGGTGGGGCGCGGCGGCACGAGCGCCGTCGCCGGCAGCGTCTTCACGCCGGTGGCGCCGGGCGTGTGCTCGATGACCACCCGCTGCCCGCTGGCCAGCAGGGGGATCTGCACCTCGGTGAGGACGTCTCCGTCGTTCCACCGGACGGTCATCGCGGTGGTCGAGCCGAAGCCGAGCGGCCGCACCTGGGTGCCCTCGGCCTCCTCGAAGGCTGGGTTGACCGCCGGCGCGGGCTCGATGAGGTAGTGCGTGTAGCTGCGGCTGGCGCAGCCGCCGAGCAGCAGGGCCGCGAGCGCGAGGGGGCGGGTCATGGGATCACCGGCAGCAGGTGGACGTTGAGCAGCGAGACGCCGAGGCCGAAGGCGCCGTTGGTCGAGAGCGTGGCGATGGCGCCGTAGTTGGAGCGCCCGAAGGGCACGCGCACCACGCCCACCGCGGTCACGAGGGGGTCGAGCAGGTCGCCGTCGAAGTCGCCGCCCACGTTCTGCAGGATGGCGGTGGGCAGGGCCAGCACCAGCTTGGCGCCGACCTGGGTGTTGAGCGGTCGCAGGCGCCGGTAGTGCACCGCGCCCACCCCCACGATGGGGTCGATGAGGGTCAGCGTGACGCCGGAGAAGTTGGCGTTCGTGCGGCCCCACTGATCGGTCCAGTCGAGGGCGATGTGCTGCCGGGGGAACAGCGACAGATCGACGAAGGCCTGCGTGAGGCTGTCGCCCCGCGCCCGCCGCTCGACCTCGGCCGACCAGGTGTGGGTGCGCTCGGTGCGGGCGCGCTCGGTGAGGTCGGGGTCGAGGTTCTGCGCGAGCAGCACCCGGCCGGTCGACAGCTCGACCACGCGGACCGAGACCCCTGCGGCCTGCTCGTCCAGCCAGATGGCGCTGCGGGCGGGCGGCGCGTCTCCGCGCAGGCGGGCGTCGAGCGCCGCCACCTCGTCGAGGGTCGCGGCCCCGGCCGACCAGGTCATGCGGCCGTCCTCCACCCAGACCCGCGGCGCCGCGCAGGCCTCGCAGAGCCGCAGGTCGTCGGGCCCGAGGCGCTGCTGCAGCACCTCGATGGCGCGGGTGGAGAACCACGCGGCGCTGTCGTCGGTGCGGGCGCGGGCGCTCACGACGACGGCCGGCAGCAGGCGATCGCGGTCGAGGGTGCCGTCTTGCAGGCGGAGGTCGAGCACCTCGCCAAGGCGGTCGAGCGAGGCGCGCGTCTCGGGCGGCCCCGCGAGGGCGCGCGGCCCCAGCGCGAGGGCCGCCAGGGTGAGGGCGGTCAGAACCAAAACGCCACCTCGGTGCCGAGGCAGTGGAAGCGCATGCCCACGAGCGAGATGTACTGCCCCAGGTTGGCGGAGCTGTTCAGCGACGGGATGGTCTCGAGGAAGCTGCTCAGGCCCATGCGGTTGCCCACGCGCAGGTCGAGGCCGAAGTGGAGCGTGCCAAACGACGTGCGGGGGTCTTCGGCCGCGGTGTCGGTGAGCAGCTCGTCGGCGCCGAGGGCGCGGGGGCGAAAGACCGCCGTGCTCGGCCCCCACACGGTCATCACGGCGCCCCCGAAGAAGGCGTAGAGGTCGGGTCGCAAGGTGGACCGCGCGCGCCCGGTGAGCAGCCGCTGCACCCGGGCCTGACCCATGAGGCCCTGGTGGGCCTGCGGGACCAGGCTGTAGCCAGCGAGCAGGCTGCCGGTCCACGCCTGGGCGCTGTCGGTGCCCAGCTCGACGCCGGACTGCAGCCACAAGAATGGCGGCGCGCCCAGACCGCTGTCGGGGCGGCGGGCGTAGGCGCGCACGGTCACGCGCACGGGCACGGCGAGAGGCCCCCGGTCTTGCAGCGCGGCGAGGTACTCCGCCCGGGCCTCGGCGGCGCTCTTGAGCGCGTGCGGCTGCCGCAGCAGGGCGGCGGCGCTGGTGTCGCTGGCCAGGGTGTGGCTCCACACGATCGGCAGGTCGGGCGTCAGCCGGGTGATGCGCGCGCGCAAGACCAGGAAGGCCCCCTCAGCCTCGATGTCGATGAACAGCGCGTGGCGCCCCGTCTCGGCTCCGAGCTCGGCGAGCACCTCGGGCTGGTCGATGCCCCGCGCCAGCACCGTGGCTTCGGGGCCAGAGCGCACCACGACGCTGGTGCACTGCGGACAATGCGAGAGCTGGATGCCGGCGGAGGGGTTGGCGGTGAGGGTGGCCGAGAGGTGGTTCTCGAGCAGGGCCTGCAGGCCGGTCCCCAGCCCGACGGGTACGGTCACGCTCGCGAGCACCACCGGCGTGGGCTGGCCGAAGGGCGGCCGCTCGGTCCAGCCGTAGACCAGCTCGTCCACCAGGTCGTAGGCCGAGAGCTGCACCTGACCGGCCGCGTGGGCGCGGGCCCTCTCGAGCTCGGCCATCTGCGCCTGTTCGACCGGGCTGGCCGCGTGGGCGACGCCGATGAGCAGGAGGAGCAGCGCAGGCAGGAGGCGCGTCATTGGAGCCACGTCCAGGCGCCGTCGGCGCACACGCCGGCGTGCAGGCCGGTCTCGCGTGGAGAGACCTGGGTGAGGCCGAGCAGGGCGGTGTCGGGGCCGAGCTGGCCCAGCGCGTGCAAGCGGGCGCAGGCGGCCGGCATGACCTGGTCGCCCGGCAGGCCGGCGAGGGCCCGCACGTCGCCCGCCGACCAGACGGGGGCCCGGTCACTCACCGAGAGGCCCTGCGCCATCAGCGCGTTCTGGGCGGCGAAGCGCACCTTCGCGCTCACGACGGGGGAGGGGAGGTGCGCCGTGACCAGCCAGGTGCGGGGTGCCAGCGCGGGGGCCTCGGCGCGGGCGGCGCGGGCGGCGCGGGCCACGCGATCTTGCAGGTTGCCGAGCAGGGCCTCGACCCCATCTGGCCTCAGCCCCGACCGCAGCAGCCGCTGCTGGCAGCGGAGCACGTCGGTGGACCGCAGCTCACCTTTGGGGTGGGGTGCGTCGATGAGGCCCGGATAGCGCCGATGGGCCACGTCGGCGTCGAGCCGCACACAGTCGAGGTCGCGGGCCCGGTACCGGGCCAGGCCGGGCCAGGGCAGGGGGGTGGCGGCGGCCCCGGCGACCGCGGCCATCAGCAGCAGCGCGCTCACGGCCCCCCCCGGGGGACCTGTCGCGCGGCGGCCTCTTGCCGCAAACGCTGCTGCACCGCAGCGTCGTAGACGATCTGGCTGAGCTGCTGGTACAGGTCGCCGGAGAGCTGCTTCCAGGCGGCGTCTCGGGTGACCTGCTGTTCGTCTGGGCGCCAGAGCCGATCGGCGAGCGCGTTGCCGGCCCACACGGCCACCCCGGTCGAGGTGACCACCCGGGCCTCAAAGGCGTCCGATCTCAGGAGCACCCCCGACGCGTCGCGAACGGTCACCGACTGGCCGATGCGCTGCTCCTGCATCCACGGGGCCAGCGTGGCGGTGAGCACCGACGCCGCGAGCGTGAGCGGGTGGGCGTCGCGTTGGGGGCGGTCCTCGTGGAGGGCCACGAGCAGGTGCGCATCGGTGGGCGGCAGCGCCGGGTCGGCGGCGCCACCGATGGGCGCCGGCCCCTGGTCTCGCAGGTCGACGGCGGCCCCCTGCACCTCGAAGAGTTGCTCGACGCGCTCGCACAGCCGCCGGGCGCTCTCCCGCGCCGCCACCGCGTCAGAGGTGCACGCCAGCGTGACGCGGACGCCCCGCAGGTTGGGGTGGGTGGGGTCGACCACGCTCGGCGTGTGCAGGCCCGAGAGCGGCTGGTAGGCCACCGCGCATCCCGCGGTCGCCACCCAGAGGAGCGCGCAGAGG
>JBDQIL010000309.1:0-5704 GCA_040264415.1 Myxococcota bacterium | reverse complement strand
GCGGCGTCGATGTCGGCCTGGTGGCAGGTCTTGCCCTGGCCGAGCATGGTCGAGGCGTTGAGGCGATCCCGCCAGGGGCCCGCGAGGAGCTCGGCGGCGCGCAGGAACACCGACGCCCGCTCGTTCCAGGGGAGTCCGGCCCAGGCCGCGCGCGCTGCGAGGCCCGTGTCGATGGCCTCTTGCACGAGCGCGGGCGAGGGCACGTGGGCTCGGGCGAGGACGTGGCCGTGATCGCAGGGCATCGTCACGTCGATGGTGTCGCCCGTGAAGACCTCCCGTCCCCCCACGACGCAGGGGATCTCGACCACCTCGCTCGCCTGCCGAGCCACCTCGGCCTGAAGGGCCGCGCGGCCTGGATCGGCCGGGGCGTAGGCGCGGACAGGCTCGTTGATCGGGGGCGGCACCTGAAAGATGCCGGGGGCGCTGGTCATGATCGCTCCGGGGCGGACGAGGGGGACCGCTCCCGGGCGTCGTGCGCCATGGGGCGGTTGCCAGCGGCTTAACCCCGGCCGGCGACCCGTCCGGTCGCCCGGTGGAATAGGGCCAGTCCATGCGGATCGTCTGGTTGGATGCGGTCGAGCCGGGCGCGACGGCGTCGGTCGGCGGGAAGGCTCAGGCGCTGGCGCGGCTGCGACGGCGCGGTCTGCCGGTGCCCGACGGCTTCGTCGTGCTGGCGCGGGTCCTTGACGACCACCTCGACGCGCTCGGGCTGCGAGAGCGGGCCCTGGCGGGCGACGACCTCGCGGCGGCTGTGGGGCAGGCGCCGCTCTCGCCGGCGCTCCGCGCCGACCTGCAGCGAGCGGCGGTGCGGCTGGGTGGGGCCTTGGCGGTGCGGTCCTCGGGCGTGGCAGAAGACGGCGCGCAGGCCTCCCACGCTGGGCAGTTCCACACCGCGCTCGGGGTGGAGGTGGGCGCGCCGTTGGAGTGGGCGCTCCGCGCTTGTTGGGCCAGCGCGTGGAGCGGTCGGGTGCGGGCCTATCGAGGGGAGGGTGGCGGCTACCCCCGCATGGCGGTGGTCGTGCAGCGCGCCCTGGCTCCCCGGGCCGCGGGGGTCCTCTTCACGGTCAACCCGGCGAACGGCTCGTGGCGCGAGATGACCGTCGAGGCGGCCTGGGGGCTGGGCGAGGCGGTCGTCGATGGCAAGGTGGTGCCCGACTTCTACCGGGTCCGCCGGCCGCGACGGACGCCCCGGCCGGTCCAGCGGGTGCTCGCTCGGCTGCGGCTCGAGATCACGGACCGGGCGACGGGCTCGCAGGAGCGCCAGTGGCTCCCGGGGGCCGGCGGCGTCGTGGCGCAGCCGGTGCCCGCAGCCCGCCGCGGCACGCCCTGCTTGGACGATCGCAGCCTGTTGCGGCTGTGTCGCTTGGGGCTTCGGGCCGAGGCCCTGCTCGGCGGACCGCAGGATCTGGAGTGGGCCCTCGACGAAGCGGGCGAGCTCCATGTGCTTCAGAGCCGCCCCGTGACCACGGCCGGCGACGTGCGTCGGTCGGGCCCGGTGCTCTGGACTCGCCGGTTCGTGGGGGAGCGGTGGACCGAGCCGGCCACACCGCTGGGCTGGTCCGAGATGCAGGACCTCCTCCATCACTTCATCGCGTACCCCCAGACCAGCCGCCGGTTGCTCGGGGGCGCCGAGCCCTCGCAGCTGGTGCGGTTCGCGCCATACCTCAACGTCACGGTGTTTCGGCACCTCGCCTTCAAGACGCCGGGCGCGGCGCCACCCCGGTTCATGCTGGAGTTGCTGCCGCCCGCCGAGGAGCAGCAGTGGCTGCGACGGCGGGCCGCACCCCCCGACCTCGCCGTGTACCGAAGCATCCTGGCCGAGACCGTGCGCGAGCGCCGGTGGCAGCGCTTTCGGTGGAACCCGGTGTCGAACTGGCAGGCCTGGGCCGCCTTTGAGGGAGCCCTCGACGGGCGCTTGGCGGCGCTGGGCCCGGTGCACGATCGGCCGAGCGCTCGTCGCCGCATCGCGGCCTGCCGAACCCTCGCCCGCGACTACATCAAGGTGCACATCTGCAGCCTGTTGTTCGCCAACATCTGGTTCGAGGTGGCGCGCGCGGCCCTGGCGTCGTCCGGGCGCGCCGATCTGGCGCCGGTGCTCCTGCAGCCACCCGCCGACACCGCGACCGCGCGCACCAACGCCGCGCTGTGGGAGCTCGGCCGGGGGGCGCGCCGCCTCGACGCGTTCCTCGAGGCGTTCGGGCACCGGGCGGCGAGCTCGTGGGAGCTGTTCAGTCCGCGGTGGCGAGAGGAGCCCGAGCGGGTCCGGGCCTTGGCCCATGCGACCGCGGCCGGCGTCGACCCCCGCCCCGACCAGCGCGCGCGACAGGAGCGGGTCGACGCTGAGCTGAAGCGACTCCCCCGACCGCTGCGCAGCACCGTGGTGCTGACCCGCCGGTACCTTCAGCTGCGCGAAGATCAACGCTTCCACTTCGACCGGGTGCTCTGGCGGTGGAAGCAGGCGCTGCTCTGGCTCGAGGCCGACCTCGACCTGGAGATCCGCTACCTGCAGCGGGGCGAGCTCGAGGCGCTGCTCGACGGCGACCTGGCCGACGGGCTGGCGCGAGACCTCATCGCCGAGCGCTGCGCCGCCTTCGCCGACGAGGTGGCCCGGCGCGCGGCGGGCGACGAGCCGCCCGACTTCCTCGTGGGAGACGCTGCGGCGGGGGCGGCGCCCGGGGGCCGGCGCCTGACCGGGCAGGGCATCTCCACCGGGATGCTGACCGGCACCGCGCGCGTGCTCCGCAGCCTCGACGACGCCGCGCGGCTTCGCCCGGGAGACATCCTGGTCACCCGCGCGACCGATCCTGGCTGGACCCCCCTCTTCCATGTCGCCGGCGGGCTGGTCATGGAGCTGGGCGGGATGCTCTCGCACGGCGCGGTGGTGGCCCGCGAGTACGGTCTGCCCGCGGTCGTGCGGGTGCCCGATGCCACCCGCGCCATCGCCGACGGCCGCACCATCACAGTGGATGGGGGCCGTGGGGTGGTGTGGCTCAGATGAAGCGCTCGATGGTGCGCTGAAACTCGATCCGGTCGGCGAGATCGGACAAGTAGTCCATGTTCTCGCTGTCCCAGATCATGATGGGGGACTGGTCGTAGCGCTCGACCCAGTCTTCGTACAGGCCGTTGAGGCGGCGCAGGTAGCGGGCCGGGATGTCCTGCTCGCTGGGGCGCCCGCGGCGGCGGATGCGCTTGCGGATCGCCCGCACCGAGCAGCGCAGGTAGATGAGCAGATCGGGCGGCTGCAGGGCCATGCGCATGGTGCGGTACAGCTCCATGTACGTCTCGTAGTCGCGCGCGCTGATCTTGCGGCCCCGGTACAGGTTGGTCGCGAAGATCTCGGCGTCTTCGTAGATCGTGCGGTCCTGCACGATCGTGCCCTCGCTGGCCGACAGCCCCATGTGCAGCCGAAACTTGTGGGTGAGGAAGTACAGCTGGCTGTGGAAGGCCCAGCGGTCCATGTCCTCGTAGAAGTCGTCGAGGTACGGGTTGTCCTCGAAGGGCTCGTAGACGGGCTCGAAGCCGTACTGCCGGTGCAGGAAGTCCACGAGGGACGACTTGCCCACGCCCATGTTGCCGGCGACCGCGATGAACTTCTTCATGGGGCGTGCCCTCCGCCCGCGACGGGGTCGGCGGGTCGGCTCCGGTAATCGACTGCGCGCCGCTGCGGCGGACCGGCGATGACCCGATCGGGCTCACCCCCGGTAGTCGTCGGCGTCGAGGCCGTAGGCCTTCATCTTCGTGTAGAGGGTGCGGCGGGTGATGCCCGCGGCCTCGGCGGTGCGGCTGAGGTGGCCGCGGCACCGGTGCAGCACGCGGTGCAGGTAGGCCCGCTCGATCTGGGCGGTGGTGCGGTCGAGGACCATCTTGAGCGGCGCCCGGTCGTCGACTGACATGGCCGCCGGCATCGGCGCGTCGACCGTCTCGTGGGCGACCATCTCGGGGGGCAGGTGTTCGAGGCCGACCTGGCCCCCGTGCGCCGCGATCACCCACCGCTCACACATGGCGCGCAGCTGGCGCACGTTGCCGGGCCAGGCGTAGGCGAGCACGCGCTCCATGGCGACCGGGTCGACCGTGGGCGCCTGGAGGCTGTACTCCTCGGCGACGTCCTCGAGGAAGTGGCGCACCAGCAGGGGGATGTCCTCGGGGCGCTCTCGAAGCTCGGGCAGGTGGATGGGGAAGACGTTGAGCCGGTAGTACAGGTCACGACGGAACCGGCCGGCCTCGACCGCCTCCTCGAGCTGCACGTTGGTCGCCGCGATGATGCGCACATCGACCGGCACCGGGTCGTGCCCGCCCACCCGGCGGAACCGCATCTCCTCGAGCACCCGCAGCAGGCTCACCTGGACGTTGAGGGAGGTCTCCCCCAGCTCGTCGAGGAAGAGGGTGCCGCCGTCCGCCATCTCAAAGACGCCCTGTCGTCGGCCCGATGCCCCGGTGAACGAGCCCTTCTCGTGGCCGAAGAGCTCGCTCTCGAGGAGCGACTCTGTGAAGGCGCCGCAGTTGACGCTGATGAGCGGCTTGTCGCGGCGGCGGCTTCGCATGTGGATGGCGCGGGTGACCAGCTCCTTGCCGGTGCCGGTGGCGCCGCGGATCAGCACGGTCGCGTCGGTCGAGGCCACGGCGCGAACCTGGTCGAAGACCCGCAGCATCCGTGGGCTCTGGGTGAGCATGTGGGAGAAGCCCTGGCGGTCCTCCTGCTGCTCGCGGGCCCGCGCCAGGTGGCGGGTGGTGCGCGCCTCGTGCATCGCGCGGTGGGCGGCCTCGGCCAGCAAGAGGCGGTTGACCGGGCGCTCGAGCACGTCGAGGGCGCCGGCGCGGACCGCCGCCACGCCGATCTGCATGCTGGGGTGGGTGACCAGGGCGATCACGGGCGCGTCTCGGGACCGCTCTCGCAGCAGCCGGAGGAGCCGCTCTCCGCCGAGGTCGGGCAGATCGATGTGGGTGATGATCAGGTCGGGGGTGCGCGTGGTCAGCAGTGACAGCGCCTCGCGGGCCGTGCCGCACGCGACCACCTGCAGCGCCGCGCCGTCGGGCCCGGACTGCAGCGCGTCGCGCATGCGCAGCGCCGCCTCCTCGTCCTGGTCGAGGATGAGGACCGTCTCGGCGGCGCTGGCGCGGGGCTCCGTCATCGGCATCCGGGCCGGGGAGGGGGCGGGCAGAGTATCGTGCGGCCCGCATGCCACCCACCTCCCATACCAACCGCCGCGAGCGGGTCGAGGCCATCGCCCTGGGGCTGGTCGCGGCGGGGTTGATCCTGCTCCCAGCGCAGGTGGCGCCGGACACCGTGACGGGCGACCCGCTCGGCGAGACCGACAACCACTTGTGGATGTTCTGGAGAGCGACCACCGATCTGGCGGGCCCGGTCGCCAACCTGCCCGACGGCGTGCCCATCCCGTTGATGGACCCGGTCAACTTGCCCCTCTTCGCGCTGGGCGCCTGGCTCGATCCCTTGCTGGGGTGGAGCGCCCTCCGGGCCGGGAGCGTGCTCCTGGCGCTGGCCGGTGGCTACCTCTGGAGCCGCTGCTTCGCCGGACACCGCGGCGCCCTCGTCGGCATGGTCGCGCTCGGCGCTGCGCCCTTCTTCGCCGGCATGCTCGACTTCGGGATCACCGAGAGCTGGCCGGTCGGGCTGCTGGCGCTCCACCTCACGCTCCTCGTCCGCCACGCGCGAGGGGGGGGATGGGCGACGGCGCTCGGCGCTGCG
>JBDQIL010000308.1:0-5707 GCA_040264415.1 Myxococcota bacterium | reverse complement strand
TTGGTCAGCGGCCGCAAGGGCCGAAGCCGTCGCGCGCCCGCCGCAAAGGCCCCGGCGCCCGCCCCCGCTGCGGCCGCTGACCAAGACCCGGGCCCCGGCCGCAACACCGGCGAGGTCGACCCCGAGACCGGCCTCGAGATCGTGGTGCCCACGTACGAGGCGCCCACCGACAAGAAGGGTCGCCCCATCAAGCCGTGCGCGTGGCCGCCCTGCCCCCGGTACGCCCGTCCGAACTCGAAGTACTGCTCGCGCAACTGCTCGAACAAGAACGCGCGCGCCCGCTACGCCCGCCGCAACGACAGCTGAGCGGTCCCACCGAGCCTGGGCGCCTGCCGTTGACGCCTCGCCCCAGACGTGGCACAACCGTCAGCAATCGCCGACCGACGCCCTGCGTTCGGGTCGGCCCTCGGGTGGCCGGCCCCTCGCCGCGCACCGCGAGCTCCATCGTACATCGCCTGCTCGACTCTCACGTCGAGCCCCATTCCGTGCAGTCCGGCAGTTTCCGCTGATGCACCGCCCCTCTTCACCAATTCCGGCCGCTGTTCGCGTCTGCCCCCCGCAAGTCGCGCCGTGCGCCGCCGTAGGCCCCCTGCCCCTGGCAGGGCGGGCCGCGGTCGCACGTGGGCCTCGACGCGCCCGGCTGGCCACACGGAGCACCCCGTGGGTCACGAGATTATCGTCAACAGGACCGGGAGGGAGACCCGGGTCGCCCTGATCGAAGACGGCCGCTTGGCCGAACTCCATGTCAGCAGAGGCAACCGCGAGAGCACGGTCGGCAACGTCTACCTGGGTCGCGTCGTGCGCGTCCTCCCGGGCATGCAGGCCGCCTTCGTCGACATCGGGCTCGAGCGCGCCGCCTTCCTCTACGCCGGCGACATCACCACCGAGTTCCTCGAGACCGCCGGCGACGACGGGGTCGATGACCCCGAAGCCACCGTCGCCGAGGCCAAGCCCCGCTCCAAGGCGCGGGCGGGCCAGCCGCCCATCCAGGACCTCATCAAAGAGGGCCAGGAGCTCCTCGTGCAGGTGGCGAAGGATCCCCTGGGCACGAAGGGCGCGCGCATCACCACGCACATCACGCTGCCCGGTCGGTACATGGTCTTCATGCCGACCGTCGACCACGTGGGCATCAGCCGGCGCATCGACCGCGACCGGGAGCGCCGCAAGCTGCGCGACTTCGTCGAGAAGCACCGCCCCGAAGGCTGCGGCTTCATCGTCCGGACCGTGAGCCAGGGCCAGCCCCTCTCGGCCCTCAAGCAGGACATCGACTACCTGACGTCGGCCTGGGAGCGCATCCAGGCGGGCCACAAGGTCGCCAAGGCCCCCGCCTGCATCCACTCCGACCACGGCCTCGTGCTGCGCGTCGTCCGCGACGCCTTCACCGACAAGGTCGACCGCATGGTCATCGACGAGCGGTCCATCTTCGATGACGTCCAGCAGTTCATGGCTGGCTTCATGCCGGTGCTCAAGGAGCGGGTGCAGCTCTTCCGGGGCAAAGACCCCATCTTCGACACCTTCGGCGTCGAGGTCGAGATCAACCGCAGCCTGGGGCGGAAGGTCTGGCTCAAGTCGGGTGGCTACCTCATCATCGACCAGACCGAGGCCCTCACCGCCATCGACGTCAACTCGGGCAAGTTCGTGGGCTCGAAGTCGCTCGAAGACACGACGCTTCAGATCAACCTCGAGGCCGTCAGCGAGATCATCTACCAGCTGCGCCTCAGAAATATCGGCGGCATCATCGTCCTCGACCTGATCGACATGGAGAAGGCCGCCAACCGCGACCGCGTCTACAAGGCGGTCGAAGATGAGTGCAAGAAGGACCGCGCCCGCACCAACGTGTTGAAGATCAGCGAGCTCGGGCTGGTCGAGATGACCCGCAAGCGCACCCAAGACGACCTGGTGCGCAGCATCTCGGAGCCGTGCCACTACTGCGAGGGCAAGGGCTACACGCGCTCGCCCACCACGGTGGTCTACGACATCCTCCGCGAGCTCCACCGCGAGGCCAACCGCCACCGCCACCCCACCCTCTTCGTCAACACCCATCCCACCGTCGCCGACCTCATGTACGGCGTCGAGCTGCCCAGCGTCGAAGCCCTCGAAGAGTCGCTGGAGCGGCGCATCGTGGTTCGGGCGATGGGGCACTACCACCTCGAGCGCTACGAGGTCTACTCCCGGTAGCGCCGCCGTCGTCAGGGGGGAGCCATGGCCAGCTACGCCGACCGCCTCGAGGGGGAGCTCACGGGCTTCTCCTACCAGGCCCCCGACGGCGGCTTCGCGGTCGCCCGGGTGCGGGGCGAGGACGGCCGCGAGGTGGTCGTGGTGGGGCCCATCGCGCACGTCCACAAGGGCCAGCACGTGGTGTTGGGGGGCCGATGGGCGACGCACCCCACCTTCGGCCGCCAGTTCAAGTCCGACCGCGTCTTGATCGAGGACCCACGCACCATCTCGGGCCTGGAGCGCTACCTCGCGTCGGGGGCCGTGCAGGGGCTGGGTCCCACCTTCGCCCGGCGGGTGGTCGAGGCCTTCGGCCTGCAGACCCTCGACATCATCGAGAACCACCCCGAGCGCCTGCGCGACGTGCCCGGCATCGGCAAGAAGCGGGTGGAGCAGATCGTGGCCCACTGGGAGCGCGATCGGGCCCACCGAGAGATCCACGCGGCCCTGCGCGGCCACGGCATCGGCCAAGCCCTCGCGAACCGCATCATCGACACCTACGGAAAAGACACCCTGGGCGTGCTCACCCGCGAGCCGTACCGGCTGGCCGCCGAGGTCGCGGGCGTGGGCTTTCGCACCGCCGACCGCATCGCCCTCGAGGTGGGGGTGTCGCGCGACGACCCGGCCCGCGCCGAGGCCGCCGCGATCTACACCCTCCGCGAGGCCGAGGGCCAGGGCCACTGCTTCCTGCCTGAAGACGCGCTCCGGGATCGCATGGCGCGGCTCGACGTTCCAGCCGACCGCACCGCGTCGGCCCTCGACCGCCTGGTGCTGCAGGGGATGGCGGTCCGGCACCCCACCGGCGCCGCCGCGCGCCCGGTCTACCTGCCCGAGCTGGAGCGGGCCGAGGCCTTCATCAGCGAGCGGCTGGCCGACCTGGTGGCGGGCTGCCCGCCGGCGCGGCGCGCGCCTGACGTCGGCAGCGCCGAGGCCAAGCTCGGCCTGTCACTCAACGGCGATCAGCGGCGCGCGGTGGCCACCGCGCTGTCCGGCGGCGTGACCGTCATCACGGGCGGGCCGGGCACGGGCAAGACCACCATCGTGCGGGTGTTGCTGCAGGCCGCGGGGCGGCTGCGGCAGAGCTGGCTGCTGGCGGCCCCGACCGGCCGAGCGGCCCAGCGGCTCTCCGAGACCACGGGGCGCGAGGCGAAGACGCTGCACCGCCTGCTCGAGTACAACCCGCACAACGGCGGCTTTCAGCGCGGCCCCCTGCAGCCGCTCGAGTGTGACGGCGTGCTGGTGGACGAGGCCAGCATGGTGGACGTGCGGCTCATGGCGAGCCTGCTCGGCGCGCTCCCCGACGGCTGCCGGCTGGTCATGGTGGGCGACGCCGACCAGCTGCCCAGCGTGGGCCCTGGGCGGGTGCTGGGCGAGCTGGTCGCCAGCGGCGCGGTCCCGGTGGCCACGCTCAGCGAGGTCTACCGACAGGCCGCGGGCTCCGGCATCGTTCGCAACGCGTGGCGGGTCAACGGCGGAGAGGTGCCCATCTCTGGCGAGAGGGAGCCCGCGCCCGACGGACGCACCCCGGACTTCTACGTGGTCGAGCGCGGCGATCCGCTCGCCGCCCAGGCCACCGCGCTCGAGATCCTGACGCGCCGGCTGCCCAAGCTCGGCCTCGACCCGCGCCAAGACGTCCAGGTGCTCACGCCCATGCACGCCGGCCCGCTGGGCACGGTCGCCATGAACGAGCGCATCCAGGCGCTGCTCCACCCCAACGCCGAGGCCCTCACCCGCGGCAACCGCCGCTTCAGCGTGGGCGACCGCGTCATCCAGGTGCGCAACGACTACGACAACGACATCTTCAACGGCGACACCGGCACGGTGCTCGACATCGCCGGCGGTCGGCTCACCGTCGACTTCGACGGGCGCCCGGTCACGCTGACCGGAGAGCAGCTGCGCGACGTCGAGCTGGCCTGGTGCATCTCGATTCACAAGTCGCAGGGCAGCGAGTACCCCGCGGTGCTGGTGCTGCTCCACCGCAGCCACCGCATCATGCTCCGCCGCAACCTGCTCTACACCGCCATGACCCGCGCGCGCCGCTTCTGCTGCGTCGTCGCCGACCCCTGGGCCCTCCGCACGGCGGTCCAGACCCGAGGCGGCGACGAGCGCTGGACCCGCCTCGCCGAGCGCCTCATGCAGCCGGCGCACGACTGACCGCCCGCTGCGCGAGCCGGTTGCCTGCGCTACCGTTGCGGTCTGTATGACCGCATCTCGCACCAACGGCCGCCCGTGAGCCCCCGCCGCCCCCGCTCGGCCGCCAGCCGAAGGCGCCCCAGCTGGCGCACGTGGCTCGGCCGCGGCTTGCTGCTGTGGCTGGGCCTCGAGATCGCGCTGCGCATCCCGCTGCTGCCCCCGTGGTGGGAGGCGGGCATCTGGAGCGGCAACATCCTGAGTGACCGGCTGTGGGTGCAGCTCAGCTCGATGACGAGCCACGAGCACAACGCGCAGGGGTACCGCGACCGAGACTGGGTGACCCCGGCGCCCCGTCCGCGGCTGGTCGCCATGGGCGACAGCCGCGTGTTCGGCCACTATGTCGAGCAGGTCGAGGCCTTCCCCGCCGTCCTCCACCGAACCAGCGGCTGGGACGTCGCCAACCTGGGCTTGCCCGGCGCCAGCGTGGTCGAGGCCTTCGACTTCATCCTCGACGACGCCCTGGCCCTGCAGCCCCAGGCTGCCCTGGTCTGCTACGACATCAACAGCAGCCTCTACGGCGTCATGTCACGCGAGTCGGCCGGCGGGCGCGACGACTGGGGCGTGCAGCTGGCCCGATCGAGCGCGCTCGTCCGGTGGGTCGAGCTCGGGCTCCGCGCCGCCTTCGTCGACCGTCACCCGGTCATGAGCGTCGACCACTACCAGGCGCTCCTCGAGCGGCTCCTGGGACGGCTGCGGGACGGCGGCGCGGAGCGACGCATCGTGCTGGTCGGGTGGACCGAGCTGGAGAACTACCCCACGCTCTTCACGCGCGACCGGTACGAGCGCTTTCGACAGGCCAGCCGGGCCGCCGCCGTGGCCGACGGCGCGCGGGTGGTCGAGATGGCGGAGGTCTTCCGAGGGGTCGACACCGACTACGTCTTCGTCGGGCCCGAGCGCATGCACCTGTCGCCGTGGGCCAACGCGCAGCTGGCCGAGGCCATCCAGCGGGCGCTCGGGCCCCCGCCGTGACCCGCCGCGGGGGCCGGGGCGGGCGGCTGTGGGTGCGCGTCGGCTTGATCGCGGCGGCCGTGCTCCTCGGCGAGGGCGCCGCGCGTCTGTTTCACGACATGCGAGACGCCGACTTCTTCTTCAATTGGTACTTCTTCGACACCCGGTGGGAGCGCGAGGGACGCGCGGCCGGCGCCGCCCCCGGCGCGGGCCCGGAGCCGCCGCCGGGAGCGCCGCCGGTGGCGCCGCCGAGCGGCGCGGGGCCGCCGCCGAGCGAGGGCGTGCCGCTGACCGCCGACGAGTACCGGGGCAGCTTCCGTCTCGACGCCCCCCCCGACCCCACGGGATGTCC
>JBDQIL010000307.1:0-5716 GCA_040264415.1 Myxococcota bacterium | reverse complement strand
TGGTTATCCACAGCATCGAGGGCATGCACGAGCTGCTGTGGGAGCCCGGCGACGCCGCCTTCTGGGCCGCCCAGGGCGTGGCCCTGGTCACCCTCATCCACCTCCGCGACGAGGAGCTGGGTGGCGCCGACCTGCTCGACGGCGCGCTGGGCCGCGGGGTCAACCCCACTGGAGCCCGCCGCGCCCGCGCAGGCGAGCGCCGGGGCCTCACGCCCCTCGGCCGCCAGCGCATCATCGACCTGCACCAGGCCGGTGTCTTGGTGGACCTCTCCCACATGAGCCCCGCCAGCCTCGACGACGCCCTCGCGGTCGCCCGCGCCCATGACATCCCCCCCGTCATCACCCACGCCCGGCTGGAGCGGCTGCGGGCGGGGGAGTTCGGCGTCACCGACGCGCAGCTGATCGAGGTGTACCGGCTGGGGGGGATCTTCAACACCGGGCTGACCGGCTTGGAGCTGCAGCGCGCGCACGCCCCAGCCGGCGCCCCCGACCTCTGCTGGGGCACGCTGGAGGCGTGGGCCTGGCATCACGCGGCCATTCAACAGGAACTCGCCGACCACGCCGACGAGATCCTGGCGCGGCCCTGGCCCGGCGCCCCCCTGTCGGAGGCCGACCGCACGCGCCTGGCCACTGGCTGGTCGTCCGACTGGAACGGCTGGCTGTCCCACAGCCGCCCCACCCACGGGGCCCGGGGGTGTCACCCCGAGGCCGAGGCCACTGGCGCGCTCGACACGCGCGGCCTGGCCCACCCCGGCCTGCTGCCCGAGCACTGGGCGCGGGTGGCCGAACGCGGCGCCGACCTCGACCCCATGCTGCGGTCGTCCGAGCGCTTCCTGCAGCTCTGGGAGCAGACCCGTCAGGCGGCGCGGACACCATAGAGCGGACTCCAAAGAGCAGCCGCACGGGACCCAACGGAGGACCACACGCCCCCGACCCGCGCTGCGTGGTGCAGCCTCGCCTTCGCCGGCGCCGGGGCTCCGGAGCCCGCGCCCAGCGAATCAGCGCCCGCCCTCGCCGCCGACGTCACCATCGACCGCGTGGTGCTCGCGCAGTCCACCGGCGTGGTCCTGGCCGAGGAGGGCCCCCCTCGACTCGATCGCGACGCGCCCGTGGTGGCCGATCGGGCGGCCGCGCTGAAGGTCTCGCTGCTCTCTGCGCAGGCCAGCCCCCGCGACGTGCGGCTGGTGGTCGAGACGCTCGACCCCAGCACCGGCGGCCGGCTGCCCGCCGAGACCCCCGACTTGATGGGCCATTGCGCCGACGTGGCGGTCTCCCCCTCCACCACCACTCAGCTCGCCCGGGGCCTGTCGGGGTGGGAGGCCCGATGATCGACGCCTCCCCGGCCACCGCTCCCGTCGTCGGCCTGGTCGGCCTGCGCGCCGCCCGCGCGCCCGAGGTCGCCCCCACCGCCTCGGTCGAGCGGGTCGCGGTCGAAGACTACGCCGACCAAGAGGGCCACACCGCGTCGGTCTGGGTTCAGGGCAACAGCAGCATGGTCGAGGGCGCCGACGTCTGCCACGACCAGACCTGCGCGGTGACGGACGCAGACGGCTGGGCCCACGTCACGGGCCTGCCCGACGGCCCGGTGGCGCTCACCATCGACGCCGAACGCGGCGTGCCCCTGCTGCTGCCACTCACCCGGAACAACCGCTGGGCACCCCACCTCGCCGCCCGCAGCCTGACCGCCGACATCTACCGCGACTGGATGGGGCCGGGCGCCTGGAGCGCGGGCGAGGCCCTCATCGACATCTGGCCCATCGACGCGTCGCGGGACGGCTCCCCGGTCATGCCGGGCGTGCAGGTGTCCGCCTCCGACGGCGAGCTCTGGGCGGTCCCGGACCTCTCGAGCGCACGACGCGACGACACCAGCACCGGCTCCGGGCCGCTGTGGGTCGCTGGAGTGTCCGACGACCTCGTCGAGCTCACGCTCACGCTCGAGGGGGGCCTGTGCAGCGCGCGCAGCGTCGGCTGGGACCCAACCCGACCGCGCGACCGCCATCTACGTGCCGTGCGTGCTGCCGGAGTGAGCGGCGCCCAAGCGGGTCGGTCCGCGCCGGGGCGGAGCGGCCCCCGAAGGCGAACCGCCCCCCCCCAGATGCAACACTGTCGCATCTGCGCGGAGCCGACGATACGACTGGCAAGTGCCGCACACCTCCCCACGCCCGGCTTGGTGGCGCCGTCCGCGACTCGGGCGGCTGGCCGGGGCGGTCGCCGCGGCGCACCTCTGCCTGATTGCGCCTCGAACCGCTCTCTCTGAAGAGCCACCCCCCCCTGTGACTCCACCGCGTCTGATCGAACAGGTGGCGCCCTCCTACCCCTCCGACGCGCCCGAGGGCGCCCACGGCGACATCACGCTGCGGGTCACGGTGGATCGGGAGGGGGTCGTCACCGACGCCATGGTCACGGCCGGCCCCGCGCCCTTCCACGCCGTCGCCCTCGACGCCGCCCTGCGGCTGCGCTTCGAGCCGGCGGTGCGAGCGGGCGAGCCCGTGCAGGTCGACACGCTCGTGCGCTTCCACTTCGCGCCGCCCAGCGACGCCGTGCCGGCCGGGCTCTCGGCTGGCGAGATCACGGTCACCGCGCACGACCCCGACCGCGACTCCACCCGCGCGCGCACCACCCTCGACGCCGAAGACCTCGAGCGGTCGGCGGGCGAAGACCTGGCCCACACGGTCTCCCAGATCGCCGGCGTGACCACCGCGGGCGGCACCACCGACAACGCCAAGCCGGTCATCCGTGGCCAGTCCGAGCGGCGGCTGCTCCTGCTCAACGACGGGGTGCGCCACGCGTCCCAGAAGTGGGGCCCCGACCACGCCCCCGAGATCGACCCCTTCTCAGCGGGCGAGGTCGCCGTGCTCAAGGGGGCCGCCGGCGCGCGCTACGGCCCCGACGCCATCGGCGGCGTGATCCTGGTGCGCCCGCCGCCCATGCGCACCGACCCCGGCGTGGGCGGGCGCGCCCTCGCCCACGGCGCCACGAACGGCCGCCGCGTGGGCGGCGCCGCGCGGCTCGACCTCGCCCCCGAGGCCCTCGACGCCTGGTCGTTCCGGGTCGAGGGCGGGGGCACCAGCGGCGCCAGCCTGCAGGCCCCCGACCACGTGCTCGGCAACACCGCCAGCCAACAATGGACCGCCGGCGCGGCCGCAGAGTGGCGGCGCGGACTCAAGGCCGTGCGGGCCACCTGGCACCACTACGACCTCGAGGCCGGCGTCTTCTATGGGGTCTCTGCCGACTCGCCGGCCGACTTCGAGGCCGCTTTGCAGCGCGACGCCCCCATCGGCGCCGAGCGCTGGACCGTGAGCCGCACCATCGACCGCCCCTTCCAGGCCGTCCGCCACGACCAGGGCACCCTGCACTGGACCACGCCCACCGGCGAGGCCGGCGTCGCCGAGGTCATCTACGCCTTCCAGCGCAACCACCGCCGAGAGTACGACGCGGTGCGAGAGGGCGTCACCGGCCCGCAGTACGACTTCACCCTGCGCACCCACAGCCTCGACGCGGTCTGGGCCCACCGCGAGTGGGACTGGGGCGACGCGCACCTCGACGGCACGGTGGGCGGCCAAGGCGTCTTCCAAGAGAACGTCTACGCGGGCTACCCGCTGCTCCCCAACTACCGAGGCCTGTCGGGCGGGCTCTTCGCCACCGAGCGCCTGCACGGCAAGGCCGCCTCGCTCGAGGTGGCCGCCCGATACGACCGCATGGGCCGAGACGCCTTCCTCTCCGACGACGACCACGCCCGGCACCTGCGACGCGGCACGTTGGCCCCGTCCGACTGCACCGACGTCGGCGCGCGGTTCCGATGCCCGGCCCGCTACGACGCCGTGTCGGCGTCCGTGGGCGGCCTGTGGCGCGCGGTCCCCGACATCGTCGAGCTCAAGGTGGACCTCTCCTCGGCCAGCCGCATGCCCGACGCCGACGAGCTGTACCTGATCGGCGCGGCGCCCAGCTTCCCGGTCTTCGCCGTGGGCGCCCCCGACCTGGGCGTCGAGACCACCTGGGGCGGGTCGCTGACCGCGGCGGTGCGCCAAGAGCACGTCGCCGCCGAGCTCTCCGGCTTCGCCAACCACACCTCCGACTACATCTACTTCGCGCCCGGGGTCACCGGCTCGGGCCAGCCCGCCCTCGAGGTCACCATCGAGGGCACCTGGCCCCGATACGAGACCCGCGCCATCGAGGCCCGCTTCCAGGGCGCCGACGGCTTCGTCGAGGTGGGCCCCGAGGCGCCGGTGGGCCTCGACCTGCGCGCCGCGATCGTGCGCGGCACCAACGCGGCCACCGGCACCTTCCTGGTGGGCACCCCGCCCGACCGCGGCCAAGCGGCGCTGGTCGTCCGGCCCGCCGCGGCGCGGTGGATGGACGACACCGAGCTCCGGGTCTTCACCGACCTCATCGCCCGCCAGAGCCGCACCGACCCCGCCGCCGAGGTGGCGCCCCCACCCGACGGCGTGGCGCTGCTCGGCGCGTCAGCCAGCGTCACCCTCCCCACCCGGCAGGCCACGTGGCGGGTGGGCCTCGACGGCCACAACCTGCTCAACCAGCGCTACCGCGACTACACCAGCCTGCTCCGGTTCACCACCACCCAGCCCGGGCGCGACGTGCGACTGCGCGTCGGCGCCGATTTCTGACCCAACGGAGGACCTCCATGCGCCCCCTCTCGCCCCTGCTGTTCACGCTCCTCGGCCTGGCCGCCTGCTCCGACGTCGAAGAAGGACACGGCCACGGCGACCACAACCACGACGTGATCACCACCGTGACCGTGACCCTCACGCCCGCCTCGGGCGGAGACGTCGTGCTGGCCACCTGGGCCGACCCCGAAGCCGACGGCGACCCCGTCGTCGACGCCCTCAGCCTGGTGGAGGGGGAAGACTACACCCTCGCCATCGCCTTCCTCAACGAGCTGGAGGAGCCGGCCGAGGACGTCACCGCCGAGATCGCCGACCAGGGCACCAGCCACCAGGTCTTCGTGACCGGCGACGGGGTCGACGGCCCCGCCACGCCCGACGACCCCGACGCCTTGCTGGTGCACGCGACCACCGACGCCGACGCCGACGGCGCGCCGCTGGGCCTCGTGGGCTCCCTCGACGCCGTGGCGGCGGGCGACGGCACCCTCACTGTGACCCTGCGCCACCTGCCGCCGCAAGACGGCCAGCCGGTCAAGACCGCCACCCTCGCCGACGACGTGGCCACGGGTGGCTTCGGCGCGATCCCGGGTGAGACCGACGCGCAGGTCGACTTCGCCTTCACGGTGGAGTGAGCCGACCGGCTGAGCCGGGGTGGTGGGTGCGCGCGGGGCTCAGGACCGCCGGCGCCACAGGGCCAGCGGCCCCACCAGCCACGCCAGCCCGAGGGCGCCCGCGCCCCCCGCGCTGCAGCCGCAGCCGCCGTCGTCGGTGGCGGGCTCTCCCTCGACCTCGCTCACCGTGAAGGCGCCGATGAGCGTGTCGGTGTCACCCGACGGGTTGGAGACCGTGACGTCGTGGGTGCCCGCCGGCAGGCCGCTGGGCGAGCGGCCGGACAGCGCGGTGTGACCCGGAACCTCGACCGCCGAGACGGCCAGGCCGCCGATGGTGGCGGTGGCGCCGGGCTCGAAGCCCGAGCCGAGGATGGCGATCTCGACCGCCTCGCCCGCCACCGCGGCGCCCGGGGTGATGGAGTCAACCGTGACCACGAGGCCGGTGTCGCCCCCCGAGCCGCCGTCGCCCGAGCCCCCGTCGCC
>JBDQIL010000306.1:0-5721 GCA_040264415.1 Myxococcota bacterium | reverse complement strand
GGGGGCGGGGGAGGGCAGGGGCACGCGCACCGCGGGTCCAGGGCCGCCCCAGGCTACCCCGCGGCCGGGCCTCGACGGCGACCCAGCCGCCGATAGCGAAGGCGGAGGAGGCCTCCATGCGCCGCGCCACCCCCCTGCTGATCGCCTTCGCCGTGGGCTGCACGCCCGAGACCATGTCCCCCGAGCAGGCCAACCCGGCCCCCTTCGGCGACGCCACGCCGCGGGGCCTGGTGCCCGGCGACGCCGTGCCCCCCTTCACCCTGATCGACACCGACGGCGGCGCCACCCGCTCGGGTGACCTGCGCGGCAGCGTCGTGGTCATCGAGTTCCTCAACCCAGACTGCCCCTTCGTCAGCCACGCGCATGGCCGCGGGCCGCTAGCCGACGCGCCCGCCACGTGGGCCAGCCGTGGGGTGGCCTGGCTGCCGGTCAACAGCCAGGCGCCCGGCAAGAACGGCGGCGGGCTGGCGGCCAACCGCCGGGCGGCCCGCAGCTACGACCTGCCGCGGCCCGTCACCTTGGACGAGCACGGCGCCATGGCCACCGCCTTCGGCGCGACCGTCACCCCCACGCTGGCCGTCCTCGATGCGACGGGCACCCTGGCCTACCTGGGCGGTCCCGACAACGCACCGCTGGGCGACGCCCCCGACACCGGGCGCCGTGACTTCCTCACGCCGGTGCTCGAGGCGCTCACCGCCGGCGAGCCCGCGCCCTTCTCCCGCCAGAAGGCCTACGGCTGTACGATCAAGCGGTGACCAGGCGCTCGAGTCGTCCGGCCAGGGCCGTGGGGCGCTCGCCCCTCTCGAAGCGGGCCCACAGGTCGCCCCGGGCGGCGCCCCGGGCGTCGAAGACCGCGCCGGTCTGGGTGGACAGGATGGCGCGCGGCCGCAGCGGACCCTCGGGCGGGCGAGCCGGAAACAGGCCCCAGAGGTGGGCCACCTCGGCCGCGGCGTGGGGCCAGGGCACGCCGGCGGGCAGCTCCAGCTCGCCGAAGGGCGGGTGGTCGAGCAGGGGGGCGGTCCAGGCCGCCTGAGACGAGCCGCCGCCGCCGGCGCGGTCCTCCCACCCGCAGCGCACCACCACGCCGCGGGGCTCGAGGGCCGTGCGGGCCAGCAGCCGGGCCACCACGTCGAAGACCAGCGCCGAGACCGACCCGTCGTCTGGGGCGCCCCCGCGCGGCAGGCCCAGCAGGCCGTCGAGGGCGTCGGCGGCGGCCGCGGTGGGGGTGCGCACCAAGAAGGCGGGGTAGCGCCACCGGTGCGGCGCCTCCTGGGTCAGCCCGAGGGGCGCCGAGGCCCGGGGGGCGCCCACCGGCCCCGCCGAGACCATCGCCGATCCGGCCAGATCGAAGCCCACGATCAGACGCTGGTCGCTGCGCCGGTACAGCGCGAGCACGTCGCCCCGGCCCCCGCCCGGATCCGCCTGCACCACGGTCAGGTCGAGGGGGCGGTGGTGGCGGCGGTACAGCTCGGCCACCACGCGCCACACCAGCCCGGCCAAGAGGCGCGGCTGCACGCTCGACCCGCTCATTCGCCCGTGAACTGCGGCGCGCGCTTCTCGAGGATGGCGGCCACGCCCTCGTCGTGGTCGGCCGTGCGCTGGGCGATGCCTTGGTAGGTGGCGGCCAGCTCGAGGGCGTCGGCGATGGAGAGGTGCTGGCTGCGGTACAGCGCGCTCTTGGCGAGCTGCACGGCCACGGGCGGGTTGGCGGCCAGGGTGGCGGCCAGCGCGCGGGCGGCCCCCTCGAGCTCGGTCGCGGGCACCACCTGGGCCACCAGCCCGATACGCAGGGCCTCGTCGGGGCGAATCACCCGCGCGGTGAGCACCAGATCGAGGGCCGCAGGCAGCCCGACCACGCGGCTGAGCAGCGCGGCCCCGCCGTCACCCGGCACCAGGCCCACCTTGACGAAGGTGGAGCCGAACCGCGCCGCCTCGGAGGCCACGCGGAAGTCGCACATGCAGGCCAGATCGAGGCCGGCGCCGATGGCGGGGCCGTTGATGGCGGCGATGAGCGGCTTGTCGAAGCGCGCGAGCCGCCGCGGGATGCCCTGGATGCCGCGCCGATAGCGCCCGCGAAGCGCCATGGTGTCGCCCGCGAACATGCCGGCGCGGTCGCGCATGGCCTTCAGGTCGCCGCCGGCCGAGAACGCGCTGCCCGCGCCGGTGAGGGCCACCACGCGCACGGCCGGGTCGGCGTCTGCCGCGTCGATGGCGGCCACGAAGCCGGCCAGCATCTCGTCCGACCAGGCGTTGCGGGCGTCGGGGCGGTCGAGCACGATCCAGCGCAGGTGGGGCTGCTGGTCGTCGTCGAAGGTGCGGACGTGGACGGGCATGGACATGGCGGCTCCGGCGCGGGCGGGTCTCGCTATCCAGCCGCGGCCGGTCAGTCCCAGCGAACCGGGTTGGTGGTGGCGCCCCACCAGCCGTCGTTGCCGGGCAGCGGGCCCTGGCGCCGCAGCCCGCCGAGGTCGGCGTTGATCTCGACCCAGTCGCCGGCGTCGGTGAAGCCGTAGAGGTCGCCGTAGGCGAAGCCCAGCCCGAAGACGCGATCGACCTCGACCTCGCCCCGGACCGCCATGCCGCCGTCGGGGTCGACCACCGCCAGCCGGTCTGGCTCGCCGTAATCGCTGCCCCAGATGGTCCAGTACAGCAGGCCATCCGGCAGGCCCACGATGTCGCCCGAGGTGCTGTACTCGCCCGGCTGCACCAGGGTGTCGCTGATCTCACCCAGCTCGGGGTTGATGATCCAGACCCCGTCACCCGCGCCCACCATGCGGCCGTCGCTGATGAAGGTGAGGCCGTGCAGGGTCTCGTCGAGGTCGGCCACCCAGGTGGTGGCGGCGGTCTCGGGGTCGATGGTGTAGAGCGCGTCGAAGGTGCAGCCCCACAGCTGGCCGTCGGGGCTGATGGCGATGTCGGTCATGCGCTCGACCGACGAGAAGGTGCCCACCGACGTGAGCTCGCCCTCTGGGTCCCACGACCAGAGCGTGGCGCCCTCGTTGATGTAGATGGGCTCGGTGGCGGGCACCTCGACCGTGCCGCCGTCGGTGCCCGTGCCGCCGGTGTCGCCCGAGTCTTCGCCGGGATCGCCGCTGTCGTCGTCGACCACCGGCTCTTCTTCGTCGGGGGGATCGACCTGGGCCTTCTCGGCCGAGATGGCGTAGTCGCTGCAGGCGAAACCGCCGGCGGCGAGGATCAGGGCGAGCGCGGTCACGGCGCCGTGGCGCATGGGGCCTCCCGGGGGAGCAGCCGGTGGGGGCCGCTCGGCCGAGGCTCGCATAGTGCGCGCACGGGGGAGGAGGCCAGCGACCGCGACGGAATGTTGCAGGCCCGTCGCCGCGATGCCGGCGCGCGGCGGCAGCCAGCGACGTCAGCCGGCCAGCTCGCCGCGGCGGAGCATGCCGGGCAGTGACCGCAGCAGCTGCGCGGGCTGGTCGTGGGGCACCCAGGCCCCGCACGAGCCCGACACCACGTGGGTCTGCGGACCGGCGGGCTCGTAGACGACCATGAAGTCGATGCTGTCGGTGTAGAGGTGCAGGGTCATCAGCGGGTCGGCGGCGCCATCGTCGCCCATGGCGTGGATGAGATCGGGGCCGCAAGCGAGCACCTCGCCGGCCTCGACCGTGTGTTCGGCGGCCAGCACCAGAGCGCCGGCCTCGACCTTGTAGACCCGGTGGCGGGCGCGGCCCTGGAGCACCTTCACGGCGCCCACCGAGCCGCCGTGGTCGTGGGGGGCGCACATCACGCCGGGGGTCCAGGAGGCCACCATCACCTCGAGCAGCGGGTCGGCCATGAGCACCCGCCGGCCGTAGGGGCGGCTGGGGTCGGGCATGCGCAGCGCGTCCCGCTGGGTCGCGTCGAGGTCGATGCCTTCGGCGAGGCCGCGCAGATCGCTCAGGGCGAGGCTGCTGCGACGCGACAGCCGCGCGCAGGGCTCGATCAGGCTCTGCTGCACGCAGGCGGGGGCGGGGGTCGCGGTCATTCATCCTCCGTTGCGTCGGGCGACGCCGACGCGCCGCTGCCAGCGGTCTCGGGGGGCGTCACCCCCGCCTGGTTGACGTCTGGGACCGGCCACCGCAGGGGGGCAGGATAGCCGCGTGGGCGGCCATCGGACAGCCAATCGACCAGCCAGGCGTTCATCTGGGCCCGCCCGATCGGGCTGTAGTGGCTGAAATCATAGAAGCCCTCTTCTGGCACCTGGGGCGCGTAGGAGAGGTCGGCCCGGCTCTCTCGCCAAGCGTCGAAGGCGGCGGCCGCGTCGCGGTGCACGAACTCCGCCTGGTACTCCTGCCGAGGCGGCAGATGGATCAGCGCCAGGGTCAGCGCGCGCTCCGCTGCGAGCCGCTCGAGCCGCGCGATGCCCCGGATGTTGAGCTGCTCGTCGCTGTAGTCGCAGCAGTCGGGGCGCAGGTAGATCGGGTCGGAGATGCCGTTGGCGCGGGCCGCGTCCAAGAACTCGGCGTTGTGCTCCATCGACCGGTGAGTCAGGTGGTGGCTCTTTCGCCGCTTCTTCGGCTTCTGCCACCACCAGACGGCCTCGATCCACTCGGTGTAGCCAGCCATCACCTCTTCGTGCCATTGCCAGAAGGCGAAGGGCTCGGCGGCGGCCTGCTCGAGCTTGTCGGCGAGCGCCCAGCTCTGCACGTGCCACATCTCGCTGCGCGGCATGGTGTACTGCATGCGGTCGGGGGGCAGCGCGGTCCAGTCCACCCAGTCGCGGTGCAGGTTGGCGTGCGTGACGTTGTGCACCAGCAGGTCACCCTCGCGCAGGGGAAGGGTGCCGGCGAAGCCCGCGATGACCCCCGCCGCGCCCCGGCTGATGCCGAACTTGGCCACCCGCCACTCCGAACCCCGCGCCGCCAGGGCCGCGTTGACGTCGCCGGCGTCGAAGGCCTCGCGCAAGATGCTCGAGCCCACCAGCCACGCCACCTTGCCGCCCGGGTGGGCCCGCAGCGCGCCCTCGTCGAGCCGGTCGCGCTTGAGCAGGTTCCACGACGACGCCTTCGAGCGGCCGTAGTCGACCATGGGGTGGTCGGGGCCGTAGGTGCTGGCCACCAGCAAGAAGAAGGCGAGCGCCGAGGCGGCGACCCCGTACACGAAGCGCACGGCCCGGCGGGTCTCTTCGACCGTGGGCTGGGGCGGCGGCGGCGGGACGGGCTTGGGCACGGGGCTCGCGGGCAGGGGGCCGCCCGAAGATGCCGCGCTGGCCACCCCGTCGCAAGCCCATGGAGCCCTGGCGTAGACTCTGGCACCCCCATGGAGGTCGCATGCGCTCGCTCACCCGATGGCTGCCCTGGATGCTGGTCCCGCTCGCCTTCGCCGCGGGGGTGGCGGTCGAGGCCGACGGGCCCGACGGCGTGGTCGTGGCCCTGGCCGACGCGCCCGTGCACGTGGCGCCCAGCGGCAAGGCGCGCGTGCAGCTGTTCACGCCCCCCGACCCCACCCGGCGGTCGTTCTTGGGGCTGCTCACCCTCGAGGCCGGCGCGCAGGTGCCCCTGCACCGCGACGAGAGCGAAGAGCTCATCTACGTGTTGGAGGGGGGCGGCCAGATCACCATCGACGGGCGGACCTGGCCGCTGAAGCCCGGGGACGCCGCGCTGATGCCGCCGGGGTCGGCGGTGGAGTTCACCGGGGGGGCGACGGCGACCCAGGTGCTGCAGGTCTTCGTGCCGGGGACGTCGGCCAAGAAGTATGTGCGGTGGCCGGTGCAGGGGGGCTGAG